>CAYTDU010000001.1:0-12381 GCA_964436395.1 uncultured Gemmatimonadaceae bacterium
GACTCATACTGGCATTGGACCTGGATCAGCAGCAGGGGAAGCTGGATACCCTTTACTCCGGCGCAGAATGGTCAATTTTCGGCCCATCGAGCTTTTTCGTAAAGAGAAGACTTCAGGAAAAACACGCCGGTCTCATGAGATATGGAGATCTGGCTGACTACGAAGAAGACCTGCCTGAACAAAGAACCAGCCTTTGCATACGCGGCGGCATACGAAAACGCCTGACACCCACCCATTAACAATAGCAATACCGGCACAATCCGGCGCGACTGCATCTGCTTGCGAGAATTTCCTATTTGCTGCTCGCCACTCATCGTAGGCAGGACCTCATGATTGTCAAACCAGGTACTGAAACTAACGCCACCCTCGACAAATGCGGGGTTATGCGTGCAGCTCTTAAGCGCTACCCAATTCGCCTATCGAGGTTCCGGTATTGGACAGCTTCGCTCACGTGACGAGCAACAATCTCGGTTGAGCCGGACAGATCGGCGATTGTCCGGGCTATCTTGAGGATTCTGTGATACGCACGAGCCGACAACTTCAACCGCGAAATGGCCGACTGGAGCAATCCAGTCGCTTCCGAGTTGACGCCGCAGTATCTCTTGATGTCACGGGGCCCCATGTGCGCATTGGCGAACACGCCGTTGCGTTTGGCGAATCTGCGAAGTTGTCGCTCACGGGCTGCGCTTACTCGCTCTCTAATGGCACCGCTCGACTCCCCTGAGCGATCGCCTGAAAGATCCCGAAATGGAACCGCCGGCACCTCGACATGGATATCGATGCGGTCTAGCAGGGGACCGGAGATTCGCGAGAAGTACTTCTCAATTCCGAGATCGCCGCAGCTGCACGTTCGTTCTGGGTCTCCGAAGTAGCCGCAGGGACATGGGTTCATTGCTGCAGCCAGCATGAACTGCGCAGGGTAACAGAGCGAAATTCGCGCACGAGATATGGTTACACAACCATCCTCCAAGGGCTGACGCAAAACTTCGAGCACGTTCTTGCGGAACTCGGGGAGTTCGTCCAAAAAAAGCACACCGCCGTGCGCGAGGCTTACCTCACCCGGTCGCGGGAACGAACCTCCACCAATCATCCCTGCATCGCTAATGGTGTGGTGTGGCGCTCTGAATGGACGGGTATTCACCAAGGAGGAGCCGGGATGAATGAGGCCTGCAACACTATGGATCTTCGTGGTCTCGAGTGCCTCGTCCAAACTGGCTAGTGGTAGAATGGACGGGAGACGTCGTGCCAGCATGGTCTTGCCAGATCCGGGCGGACCGATCATCAATAGATTGTGTCCACCTGCCGCGGCAACCTCGAGGGCGCGTTTGGTATGTTCCTGCCCCTTCACGTCGGCAAAATCCACATCCCCGGTGTGCACCGCGTCAGCAACCGTAGCCACGGCTGACTCACAGCGTCGCAAGTCACCGTCGTTCGCAAAGAACTCGGCTACTTGCTCCAACGTTTCTGCGCCCCACACTTCGATACCGTCTACCACCCCTGCTTCAGCGAGGTTTTGAGCCGGTACAACCACTCCGCGAATACCCGCCGACTTGCATCCTACCGCGATTGACAGGGCACCGCGCACGGGACGGAGTTTCCCCTCCAAGCCGAGCTCTCCAACCACCACGTAGTCGGCGACGCGCCGTTTGCAGTTGGACCCGGCACCATTCAACTGCTCTGTCGCAGCGAGAATTCCGAGCGCAATCGGGAGGTCGAACGCGGAACCATCCTTGCGTACATCCGCAGGGGCGAGATTGACTGTTATGCGCTTCAACGGGAACTGAAAGTGGGAGTTTGCGATCGATGCGCCGACCCTTTCCCGACCTTCTCTGACAGCACCTTGCGGTAGTCCAACCGTGGTGAACGATGGAAGTCCATTCGCGATGTCAATCTCTACGTCTACGAGGTACGCATCGATCCCCAAAACTGCGGCTGAACGAATTCGAGCAAGCACCAGTCGACCTCCCTCGAGTTCGAATGCACCACAACCTAACCGCGAGACATGCCCTCTGGAGTACCTATTTCTCCCCGCATGGTGCGTTTTTTCGCGCGCACCTACTTCCAATCCCGAAACAACAGTGAGCAGCTCCACCTCGAACTTCCCCTTACCGACCCCGCACCCGAGAGCTACCTTAGGCCATGGTCTGCGCATTGATGAGTGGTGGCGGCAAGAATTCAACTCTCGCTCTCGACAGAGCTAAGCGTGAACACATGGACGTTGCCTACATCGTGTCGATATACGCTGGCCGACATGGCCTGACCCGCTTCCACGGGACCCCACGCACCCTCATCGAGCAGCAAGCAAAGAGCCTGGGTCTCGAGCCAATAGCGGTCGTAACAGAGGCAGGAGATTACGACTCTGCCTTCCAGGAGTCGTTGCAGCTTCTGGCGCAACTAAAGGTGGGAGGCGTGGTTTTCGGGGATATCAGCCTCGATAGCGTGCGCACCTGGTACGAGGATCGAGTCAACGCGGCGGGACTCAAGCACATAACGCCCAATTGGGGCGAGCCGTCCATCGAGATCGCCTGGGAGGTGATAGAGAGAGGTTACCAAGCTTTGGTTGTGAGTGTGAATCGAGGTCAGCGGGCCGCCCATTATCTGGGACGGGAGTTTGACGCCGACATGGTGACGGAACTCGGCTGTACTGACGGCATAGACCCGAGCGGTGAACGCGGCGAATACCACACGTTCGTATTCGACGGACCTGCCTTGTCCACGCCCGTCGACTTCTCGGTAGGCAGTGAGTTCAAATTCGAGGAACACAGACTGATCGAATTGGTTCCAACCAAACCGGGTTGAGGTCGCGGCTTGACGCGTACGAATACGAGGGAGAGGCTGCAGCAACTAGAACGCGACGACAAGTGGTTCCTATCCGGCGGCGACGGCTTCATATGGGCACCACCCTTTCCCGCAGCATTGCATCTACCTGGCTTCTGGGACGAGGCTCTAGCCTACTATCATCCATTTGCCCCCCTTTTTTCCGTGGCAATCGTGCAACCCGACGGCAACGAGATTCGACTCGTACAAGCCAACAGGAACTGGCGACCTGACAAGTTGACGGTTGAATGGAAGGCAAAGGAAGACGTTACCCTAATGGAAGAACGATTTGTTCTCCCAGGCGGGGTTTTTGTGTCACACTGGACTTCAACTGGAGAAACCACCTGGAACAGCGCCGCTTTCGGGCAGGCACATCTGGTGGGTTATACTGCCCAACCAGGTGGATTGGTTAGCGACGTCAGAAGATCAAATGATGGCACAGCTGTAGAATGGAGTCGTACCCTCTTCGATCGTCACAGCGCAGAACTCGAAGTTCAAGTGCGATTTTTTCCAACAGGTAAGATCCTTCCCGATACGATTCGGTGTGCTGCTATTCGTTCGGAGGGTGTTGCACCTCTCCCGGTCTGGGAGCACACTCCGTTCTGGGAAGCGTGGCGGCAGCAGGAACCTGCAGGTCTTCCCGACAGGTGTACACTAGAGGGCGTTTCCGACTCGGGTCTGGTTTACGCAGCCATTGCCATACCTCTCCATTCAGTCATGGACGGCGGAGTCGGATTCTCAATAGCACTGATGCCGCTCGAGGATTGCGTCAGCGCTGCGAAAACCGCTGCCGCCCCGGTCTCGCTCGATCCTGCTCGTCATTGGCTCGAACACTTCGAATCGTATCCTGAATTCGCCTGTTCAGACAGTCACCTCACACGCTACTACGACTATCGCCTTTTTGGGTTGCGGTTGAACGCTCTGGCGGGCAACTGCGGCAACGTTCACTATCCCGCTGTCGCCGAGGGGATAGGCTACTTCCACGTTCCCATCACATACAGTGCCCAATGCCACATGTGGGAGACACGATGGTCGCGCGATCCATCAACCGCTCACGGATCGCTGCTCAACTTCCTGGATCACCAACGCGAAGACGGTTCGTTGCACGGGCGCATTTACACGAACCACCTGATGCGCACGGACTTCTATCACGCCAATTGGGGTGACGCCGTTCTTGCGGTGGATGCCGTTCACGACGATGAAGCATTCTTGACTAGAAGTTACGTCGGCTTGTCGAGGTACATGCAATGGCTGGATCGCACTAGAGACTCAGAGCAATCAGGCATGTACGACGTGGCGAACCACTATGAGACCGGGCAGGAGTATATGTCGCGGTACCAGGCAGTGGACCTCGACGCGGATGTTGCGGGGTGGCAGGGCAGCCTACGGCTAAAGGGAGTCGACATCACGGTATACGCATACCAGCTGAAACGGTGCTTGGCTGAAGTGGCTGGACGGTTGGGACACGATGGCGAAGTAGAGATTTGGCACATCGGTGCCGAACAGATAGCCTCTGCGATTCTGGGCATGATGTGGAACGAAGAGGTTGGAATGTTCAGCGATGTGGATCCGAGAACCGGATCTCGTACCAACGTCAAGGCTGCAGTGTGCTTTTACCCTCTACTCACCGATCTCCTCTCCGACGACATGGTAAACCGCCTGCTCGAGCACCTAGAGAACCCAGGCGAGTTCGCCACACCGTATCCCGTTCCCTCATCCAGTATCGACGATCCTCTTTTCAACCCAGATGCGGAATGGAAGGGGAAACGCCACAACTGCCCATGGAACGGCCGTACATGGCCGATGACGAACAGCCACATAGTCGAAGGTTTGCTGCGGCAGTGGAACTCGGGACGTCGAAACGTTGGAACACTTGCCGCCGACCTGCTCGTACGATTCGTACAGATGATGTTCTTCGACGAAAACCCCAATCGACCGAACTGCTTTGAGCATTACAACCCGAACACAGGACACCCTTCGGTGTACCGCGGAATCGACGACTACCAGCACAGTTGGGTATTGGATCTACTCATCCGAGGAGTTGCGGGTCTCGAGCCTCGATCGGACCACATACTCATCGATCCGCTACCGATAGACGTTGGCGATGTTCGCCTTATCGACGCGACCGTACGCGGCAAGCGAGTGAACATATTCAGGCGCGGTCAAGAGATCGAGGTGATGGTCAATAACTCCACTCAAAAAACGACGGTTGGCACGCCGTTGAAGATTCCGCATGAGTGACCAAGCCGCCAAAGCGCAGGGTGTCGAACTTCGACAAGTCGAGAAGTGGTTCGGGGATGTCCCCGCGGTGCGGACTCTCGACCTGCAAATCAGAGCAGGAGAATTCGTCGTGCTGCTCGGACCGTCCGGATGTGGCAAGACCACGGTTCTCCGAATCATTGCGGGGCTCGAGGAACCGTCATCGGGTGAAGTGAAGATCGGCAATCTCGTCGTCAACGACGTCGAGCCGGCCGACCGCGACGTCGCGATGGTGTTCCAGAACTATGCCCTCTACCCGCACATGACGGTCCAACAGAACCTCGGTTTCGGTCTCAGGATGAGGCACACTCCCAAGACCGAGATCGACGGCAAGGTATCACGAGCAGCCGGCGTGCTCGGCTTGGAGCCGCTGCTCGAACGCAAACCGGGCCAACTCTCGGGCGGCCAGCGGCAGCGCGTTGCCCTCGGCCGAGCGCTAGTGCGCGAACCAAGCGTGTTTCTCTTTGATGAACCCCTCTCCAACCTGGATGCGCGCCTGCGCCTGGAGATGCGGTCTGAGATCGCTTTGCTTCATCAACGCCTCGGAACAACCATGGTGTTTGTGACCCATGACCAAGTCGAGGCGATGACACTCGGCGAACGCATCGCGATTCTCAAAGACGGCAGGCTTCAACAATACGCAGCTCCTCTCGACATCTATCGCAAGCCCGCAAACCTCTTCGTGGCGACGTTCATCGGAAGCCCACCGATCAACACAATTGACGGCGAGTTGTCAGCCGAAGGGGACCACTCGACGTTCACGAGCGCCGGGCTGGCGTTGGAGATAGATCAATATCGGTATTCCGGGCCAGCCACCCTCGCGGTGCGGCCGGAAACACTCTCGTTGAGTTCGAACGCGGACGCGAGCTTCACCTGCCACGTGCGACGACTCGAGCCACTCGGCAATGAACTCCTCGTGCATCTGAACGGACCTGGAGCAAAGTCCTGGATAGCGCGCGTCGACCCGGATTTCTCCGCGAAAGCGGGCGAATCCGTATCCGTCTCGATTGACCGTTCCCGAGTGGATCTTTTTGCAGGGGAGGAACAGAAACGACTAACTGCGGCTGCAGAGGAAGACTGAATTAAATTGTCGGCAGTGTCTCCACGGCCGGTGCGGGGCGTTAAGCCGTTCTCGCTTCTCCTATTCCTCCCGCTGACTCTGATAACCGCCTGCGGAACCAAGAATCAAGACTCGTCCCAAATCACCCTCCGCGCCCTCAACTGGGCCGCTGACCTCGAAGTGATGGCGGAGCAGACAATCGCGGATCGGTTTTCGGAACGTCACCCTGGAGTGCGGGTGATTGTGGAATCAATCGTCAGCAACTATGGCGAGAAGCTCGCGACTGCTATTGCGTCAGGAGCACCGCCGGACGTGTTCTTGCTCGATTCTCCGGACATCCCTGCTTTCGTGGAACGCGGATTGGTGTTGGACCTGAGTCCCTACACCGAGCGTGTGGGATACGACCCCGGCCAGGTGTTTCCGCAAGTACTCGATGTCTTCGCGCGGGACCGGCGTCTCTTTGCATACCCTAAGGGCTGCACGCCGATGGTGATCTACTACAATGGTGCGCTTTTTGAAAAACTGGGTGTCCCAGAACCACCTTCTGACGGATGGACCTGGGACGAGTTTCTGGAGACGGCGCGCGCGGTTAGCCGGACCAGGGATGCTGAGGATGGTAATGAAATCTACGCTGTCGATTTTCCGCGCCAACTTTATCAGTGGATCCCGTGGGTGTGGTCCGCCGGCGGAGACATACTCGATCCCTCCGGGAGACAGACGGTTGGACACCTCAACTCCGAGGCTACCGTACGCACGTTCGAGTTTCTCACCTCGTGGGTCACCCGATGGCATATGGCCCCGGTTCAGTTCCTGAGGGGTGGTGACGCGATGCGGGTGGGTCGTTTCTATCTCGGCCGCCAGGCAATGTTGCACTCCGGGCACTGGCTTCTGCCAAGGCTTCTCCACTACACCGAGCGCGGGGATATTCGAGTGGGGGTTGCACCTATTCCCCACAGACCGGGCTCAGAGCCACAGAACGTACTCTACGCCTCAGGGTGGGCGGTGCCCACGAACGTGAGGCACAAGAGGCTCGCAGTCGAGCTCGCCGCCTTCCTAGCGGGAGAGGAAGCGCAGCGGCTCCGTGCCGAGGTGCACCTGGAAATCCCGGCGTTCAGATCGCTGGCTCTGGAGCTGGCGGATCGAGATACTCTCGGACTTACGCGAGATTTCCTACGCCAGGTCGAACGCGCGCGCGTCCCTTGGGGCGCTGTTGTAATGGACTTCCACGAAATCGAAGAACTCTCGTTCGATATTATGGACCGTCACCTACTGCAGGGAGACAACCTCAACGCTGCCGCAACCGACGTCGCCATTGAGATCGACCGCGTGAGATCGCGTTGAATACAAGAGAGCAACGTCGCCCGGTTCTGGCCCTGTGCGCTTTCTGCGCCCTGGCATCGGCGCTCGTTTGCGGATTATGGGCAGTTCGATCCGCAGTCTCGCGCACGCAAAGCGATCTCCTCGAGAAAGAGACAGCAATAGCCGTCGAGCTTTTTCGCGGCACGGGAGACTCCACGCAGATCAGCCAGGTGTTCGGCGAACGATGGCGGTTGTCCGAGACAGTCATTCCATTGCTCGACGAGGCCACGGTCCGAGATTCCGGCGGTAGACTCTTCGGCGTGGCCACAGTGTACGATGCCGACTCCTGGTATGAGACAGGGACGCTGTACTTGGATGCAGAGGAGGAAGGCGGATCGAATTTCCCACCGAGCGTGGTGCTGGTGAGTGTTTTCGCGCTCCTAGGATTGGCTTGGCTATCGAGCATCGTCGTGAAGCTCGCCACTATCCCTACCTTCCGACGAATCGCATTCCCGATACTTGCTCTCCTCACGTTGGGGATACCACTCGGAATGGCGCTCCAATGGGCGGGCACGGCGCTCCAGAACGCCAGCGTGACCCGGCTCAACACCGCCACGGATGCGCTCGAGTTGATCCCGAACTTGGATTCGTTGCTAGCCGTACCTGGCGGCGTTTCACACGTGACGGGTGCGTCCTTCTTGCTACGCGATGATTTTGGAGATGTCGAGTTCTCGACTCTCCCGTCAGCAGCTACAAACGACTTGAGCAGCCTCGACGTGCAGGGAGTGCAGCGCATCGTTGCCGATCGAGTCGAATACCTGGCCACAGACGTGTCGAGAGTGCGGCTCGCCATTCTGCCCTACGACCAGACATACGATGCCAGGCCTACTGTCTGGATCCTGATCCTCGTTGCTGTAATGTTGGCCGCCTTGCCAGTCTCCCTGACGAGCTTGGTGGATCAGCCGCGCGTGTTCCGCCGGCATTTGATAGCCTGGTCGTTTCTCGCACCTGCGACTCTTCATCTGGCGGTATTCACAGTCGGTCCATTGGCGACTGCCGCATGGTTGTCTCTCCACAGGTGGAGCCTGCTCGATGCGGCAAGGCCATTCGTCGGATTGACGAACTACGTTCGGCTGTTGGGTGACGGGATGTTCTGGAACGCGATCAAAAACACCGTGGTGTTTGCGCTTCACGTGCCGGCATCAATGGCAATTGCACTATCACTCGCACTACTGATTCAGCGACGTGCAAGAGGAATCGTTTTCCTAAGAGCGATGCTGTTCCTCCCCACCATCACGAGTCTGGTGGCCGTCGCGATGGTTTGGCAGTGGATGTTGCACGACGAATACGGATTGTTCAATTGGGTTCTCTCTTTGGCTGGAATCGGACCCGTGCACTGGCTCTCATCACCATCTACTGCTCTCCTCTCTCTCATGGTCATGGCAACGTGGATGGTAGTGGGATACCAGATGATCCTGTTCCAAGCGGGCTTGGCCGCGATCCCCTCCGACCTCTATGACGCCGCCCGCATCGACGGTGCTGGAGTCTGGCGGCGCTTCGTGCACGTGACGTTGCCGGGGCTCAGGCACACTCTGTTTTTCGTGTTGGTTACTTCGGTCATCGGATCATTTCAGGTGTTCGGAGCGGTGTACGTGATGACGGAAGGGGGACCGTTGCACGCAACTGACGTCGCCGTGTTTCACATATATCGGGAAGCGTGGGAGTACTTGCGGTTCGGTGATGCAGCAGCGATGAGTTGGGTATTGTTCGCAATTATTTTCGTAGCCACATGGATTCAGTTCCGGACCCTGGAGCAAAGGATCGAGGCGGACAGTTGAACTGGTCGAGGAGTTCCCGGCAGCGCGCGTCGAGCGTGACGATGTGGGCACTCACCTTCTTGCTCGCGCTCACGATGCTCGCACCTTTCCTGTGGATGTTGTCCACCAGCCTCATGGACGAACTCGAGGTGTTCCGGTTCCCACCCAGGCTACTACCCGAGATTCCCCAGTGGGCGAACTATGAGGGAGCACTGAGCGCGAGGCCGTTTGGCAGATATTTCTTGAACTCGTTCTTATTTGCAATCTGTATCGTTATTGGACAGCTCTTCACAGCGGCAACCGCCGGTTACGCGTTCGCTAAGTTCAATTTCACCGGCCGGGACAAGCTTTTCTTACTGTTCCTCTCGACTATGATGGTGCCTGCCGTCGTGGTCATGATACCGAGGTTCTTGATCATCGATTCGCTCGGTTGGATCGACACCTACCAAGGCCTCATCAGCACTGAGTTGGTTTCGGTTTGGGGAATCTTCCTCATGCGACAGTACTTCAGGTCAGTACCCAGTGATTTGGAAGACGCAGCCCGCATCGATGGAGCGGGGCCGTGGAGAGTGTTCTGGACGATCTCGCTGCCCCTGGCCAAGCCCGCTTTGGCAACTCTGGGACTCTTTGCTTTCATCGAAGCATGGAAGAATCTGCTTTGGCCGTTGGTCGCGACCCGATCGATGAACATGCGAACAGTGGAAGTGGGAATAGCATCATTCCACGGCACGTTCGTAATGAACTGGCCGTACCAGATGGCCGCGGCGGCAACGGCCGTAGCGCCGATCTTGCTACTGTTCTTCTTCACGCAGCGTTACTTCGTCCGCGGTATTCAAATGACGGGGTTCAAGTGAGCTACTTCCCTCACTCCGCGCCTCTCGCCGAGTATTTACCATGACCGAGACTCAGGCCTCACCCCTACACAAATGGTCCGTCCTCCTCGCAATCTCACTGGCCTGCCTCCTCGGCATGAGTCTCTGGTTTTCGGCAACCGCGGTAGTACCTGTCCTGACCGATATCTGGTCTCTCACAGATGGCGGTGCTGCATGGCTCACCATGTCTGTTCAACTCGGTTTTGTAATTGGTGCGATGTTGAGTGCGCTGTTCAACATCCCGGATCTGTGGGCACCCCGAAAAGTCTTTGCGGTTGGGGCGCTGGCGGGGGGAATCATGAACGCCATGATTCCGGCATTGGACACCGGATTTGCGGCTGCTGTAGTCTTGCGATTCGGAACGGGAATGGCGCTGGCAACCGTATACCCGGTTGCCATGAAAATCATAGCAACATGGACGGACCGTGACCGCGGGCTGTCTATCGGGTTGCTGGTGGGAGCGCTCACAATCGGCAAAGCCTCACCACACTTGGTCAGAGCACTCGGTGGGACTCAGGAATGGCAGCTGGTGCTGTACGCCGTCTCCGGCTTGGCTATGATCGGTGCTTGCATCGGTTGGTTCGCCGGCGAACTAGGACCCTTCGCATCACCCACGCCGAGGTTCAGATGGCAACATATGGGCCGCGCATTGGGTGTGCGACCCCTTCGACTGGCCAACTTTGGTTACCTGGGTCACATGTGGGAACTTTACGCAATGTGGACATGGATCCCGCTTTTTCTGGCCGCATCTTTTCGCGCTTCCGGCATCTCCACCCCTGGCAACATCGGCGTGGATGCATTTGCTTCGCTCGGAGCATTCTTGGCCATAGCCGCAGGTGGGCTGGGAAGTTTCATGGCCGGTTATCTAGCCGACCGGTGGGGACGCACACGAACGACCATGCTGAGCATGTGTTTGAGCGGATCGTGCGCCCTGTTGATCGGCCTTTTCTATGGTACAAATCCCGTTTTCCTCCTAACTATCGCGCTCATCTGGGGATTCAGCATCGTTGCCGACTCGGCGCAGTTCAGCGCCAGTGTGAGCGAGCTGTCCGACAGGGAGTATGTGGGCACTCAACTCACGACTCAAACAGCAATGGGTTTCCTTCTGACCATGATATCGATCAGGCTGATTCCAGCGGTCCTGGATGTGGTTGGGTGGCGGTGGGTGTTCGTCTTCCTGGCCCCTGGCCCCGCGTTTGGGATCTGGGCGATGTGGAGGCTGAGGCTATCGCCCGACGCAGTACAGCTGGCGGGAGGACGCGGCTGAGCCCCCGGGCTCACGACGAGTCGGTTCACTGCGGGCGACAATCGGTGTTAACTTGGCGGCGGCAATTCCATAGTACGCCAGCTAAAACCATCAGGAGAGGTATGCACGACGAACCACGAGATCACAAAGCTCGCATCCGACTAACGACGCTTTCGCACGGTGCGGGCTGAGCGTGCAAGCTCAGTGCAGCTGAGCTGACGCAGGTACTGCGTCACGTACCGCATGTAGAGGACCCGCGCGTGTTAGCCGATGCGGTGACACGCGACGATGCAGCCGTATTCAAGCTATCTGAAGACAAAGCGATCGTCGTGACCGTGGACTTCTTTGCGCCCATCGTTGACGATCCCAGAGCGTTCGGGGCGATTGCCGGAGCCAACGCGTTTAGCGACTTGTACGCGATGGGGGCGACACCGCTTCTCGCTCTGAACCTCGTCGCATGGCCCCGCCAGCCCGACATCTTGTCTCTGCTAGGTGAAACGCTGGAAGGTGGACTCGCGGCAGCCAAAGCTGCGGGAGCGTTCGTATTGGGTGGTCATTCGATCGACGACAAGGAACCCAAGTACGGCATGGTCACAGTCGGTGAGGTCCACCCGGAACGGGTGCTGACAAACGCGGGGGCAAAACCTGGTGACGCGCTCGCTCTCACCAAACCACTTGGAACCGGCATTCTCAGCACCGCCTTGAAGCGAGATATCATTGCTGAACCGGAGATAGGTTATGCGGTTGAAGTGATGGCTCATCTCAACGCGGGTGCCGCTCTAGCCATGCAGGAGCTTGGCGACGCCGTGCACGCAGCAACGGATGTGACCGGCTTTGGGCTGCTGGGACATCTCAGCAACATGCTACATGCTAGTGGGCGAAGCGCACGAATCTCGGCCAGTCAAGTTCCTTTGTTCGACGGGGCGTTGGCCCTGGCCGAACGCGACGCCGTGCCGGGCGGATCAAAGACGAACCTCAATAGCGTGAACCAGGTTACCTCCTGGGCCGACG
>CAYTDU010000001.1:12391-37956 GCA_964436395.1 uncultured Gemmatimonadaceae bacterium
TATGCGACGCACAGACGTCAGGTGGGATGCTGATATCCGTGGATTCCTCGAGGGCTTCAGATCTTGTTGCCAGCTTGGAACGGCACGGTACCCCGGTAGCTGCATTGATAGGCGAGGTTTGCGACAGGCGGGAGGCGTTGATCGAAGTAACCGCTTGACGTCGAGTTCTCGCCAACACTGAGAAAGGTGACAGAGACGTGATTAATGTTCGACTCTCTGCGGCGAACCCCGCGATCGTGGGATTCTTCACTCTGCTTGTTCTCGCAACGCCGATAAAAGCCTTTGGACAAGAAGACCTGGTGGTCAACAAGTTCGCGATCGATCGGTCACCGCTCACGATCACCGACGATGTTAGACCGCGCCAATATCTGGGAGTTCTCGGGCGGGCGGCGGCGTGGCTAGGGTCTGAGACCGGGCAATCCGAGATCTGGGTACACCCACTGAAGCTTGCTAACGACTTCAAGCTCGCTTTTCGCATTCCCGACTATGTCGAGCCCATCGCAGGAGCCGATGTAGCACGAACAGTCGACGTGCGACCGGAACTGACCACCATCACATACAGCCACGCCACTTTCACGGTGCGGCAACACATTCTTGCGCCGCTTCACATGCCAGGTTTGTTGGTGCTGTTGGACGTTCAGACCTTCAGAGAACTGGAGGTCCAGGTCAGCTTCAACACCGTATTTCAGTACGCGTGGCCAGGTGCGTTCGGCGGCCAGTACTCCTTCTGGAACGAGACTGAGAAGGCGTTTGTGCTCTCGGAGAGTCGCAGAGAACACAACGCGATGATCGGTTCACCTTGGGCTACGACAGCATCTGCACACCCGGCGCACGCTCTTCCCGACGCACCCAACACTTTTGTCATACCTGTTGACTCGGCCCGCGCGGCCGACGAGTTCATTCCGATCGTAGTCGCGGCTGGGATCGCACCTCGCGATTCAATCGTTTCACTGTACCGGACCATTCTGGATGATGCAGAGTCACTCTATCGAGAGAAGTCCAAACATGTTTCGGATCTACTCGAACGCACGACCGCTATCGACACGCCCGATGACCTGCTCGACAAGGCATTCGCGTGGTCCAAGATCAACCTGGACGAATCTCTCGTGTGTAACCCCGACCTTGGATGCGGTCTTGTTGCCGGTTGGGGAACTTCCGGTCCCGGGACAAGGCCTGGATTCGGCTGGTTCTTCGGAGGTGATGCGGCAATCAACTCGTTTGCGATGGACGCAACTGGGCTCTGGGCACAGGTGGCTGATGGACTTCGTTTCTTGGCTCGGTACCAGCGCGCAGACGGGAAGATCCCGCACGAGATATCTCAGTCAGCCGCACGGATACCATGGTTCACCGACTTCCCTTATGCCTATTACCATGCCGACACAACACCCTATTGGATTGTCGCTCTATGGAGATACTGGCGTGCCTCAGCGGACGAAAACCTGTTGAACGAACTCTGGCCGTCGGTGCTGCAAGCATTCGGCTGGTGCCGCACGCGAGACACGGACGGTGATGGAATCATCGAGAACGGTCCCGGTAACCTGGGCGCGATAGAGGTCGGCCAGCTGGGTGAAGGAATCCACCAAGACATATACCTGGCTGGTGTGTGGATCGAAGCACTGAAGGCAATGACCGAGATGGCCTCTGAGATGCATCAGCCCCAACTAGTCCAAGAAGCGTCTGAGCTGCACGACTTGGCACTGTCGACTCTCAACCGTGATTACTGGCGTGAGGCAGAAGGGCACCACGCGTTCGGCATACTTCAGTCGGGCGGCACGAACGACAACCTGACGGTGTGGCCGGCAACAGCGGCGTCATTCGAGCTTCTGCAGAACGGCCCCGCGGAACGTACGCTCGTGAAACTTGCGGCCGATTCGATCAGCTCCGATTGGGGAGCGCGCATCCTTTCCACTGGTAGTCCGCTTTACGACCCTATGCACTACAACAACGGCGCGGTATGGCCTTTCGTTACGGGATTCGTAGCCTGGGCTCAGTACAACTATAGAAGACCTTGGGCGGCGTACCCGCTCATTGACGCACTCAAACAGATGACCTTCGACTGGGCCCGGGGCCGGCACCCGGAACTGTTGTCGGGACGGTACTACAGGCCACTGGACACTGCGGTACCTCAGCAGTTTTTTGCTACCTCAATGCTGGTCTCTCCAATCGTTTCAGGCATGCTCGGTTGGGAACCCGACGCCCCGAACCGGAAAGCGCGGCTAGCTCCACAAATACCCAGCGACTGGTCGCGGTTGTCTGTCGACAACCTGAAGATCGGAGACGCCACAGTAGGATTGGAGTTGATACGGGACGAGGGAACGCAGGAAGTCCAGGTTACACATTCAGGGCAAAGAATCGACCTCGAACTAGTTTTATCGCTACCACCCGGCGCCAACGACATCCGGCGTGAGACCGCACCGGACGCCGACCCGGAGCCTATGAAGGTCGATGCCCGCCGCCACGACGTCCAAGTATCTCACACTCTAAGGATGTCGGGAAACACCGAAACGGTAAGGCTGATATGGGACGGCGGGTTGACTATTGCACCGCCGGCTATTGTTCTCTCGCCTGGCCGGGAGAGTCGCGGGCTGCGAGTGCTCGACTTCGGCGCTTTGGAAGACGGGTGGAGTTTGACTGTGGAGGGTGATGCGGGCAGCCGGTATCGAGTGCAGCTCGTGGGCGAACTCGCGTACGTTGCGGATGGCGAGGCTCGGGTAATTGCGAGCGGCAACATGCGCGAACTCGAGATTTCCTTCCGCGGCAATTCTGGTCGGTCAACGGAGACCATCCACCTTCGTCGCGCTGAGCGCTGAGCGTCGCATGCTCGTAGGGCCCTTCGATCCAATCGCCTGGACAGGCCTGGTATTCTGCACTGCGCCCGGGAGGGGTTTTGCTTTTCGGTTTGCATTCGAGTGCAACGGGGAACGCTTCGATGGATACGATTTCCTGAACATCGTCAACGAAGTCGGTCCCTGCGCACCTGACGGGAGTTACGCTCGCGTTGCGTTCGCCGGGACCGAAAACAGATCTCCAACCATGATCCTCGAATGGTCCCGGTCGGGCGCTGCCAAGTGCATCGGCAGGGTCACTATGACAAGACCCAGTATCCTCGAGTTTCGGGCATACTACCCGTGGGATTGGACAGGGTCATGGTCTGCCGCCGGTGGACAAGCGAAGGCAACAGGGTCACACGTTGCGATACGAGGTGCCGACGGACAAAACCCAGAAGCACTCTACGTGACCCTCAGCCACACCAAGAGTGAGTCCGTGATTCACGAAAAACCGACCGTGTCCACGGAAGCCGCGGAGTACGTGCTCCGGTTTTCGATGGCTTCAGACGACACGGTGGAATTCATCGCGGACGCGATGCGGGAAACCCCAAGCTCGATCGTACGCGAGCCGCCGGAAGTAGATGATGGCGCTGTGGGCCGACTCCTTTCAGCAGCTGCTCAGCGATACGCCGACAAACGCGTGGCGGTGGACGGGCACTGGAACGGGCTTGGCGCTTCAATTACCAACAACCTGCATTGGATGGTCGCACTCAAGCCCGAAGATGGGGTGCGATATACTCCGGCCGGGCGTCGCTGGATCTTTCCGCGCCTTGGAGGGGGACGGGACCATTGGACGGTGTTCTGTTGGGACGCCTTTCTCAATGCCCTCGAATTGATTGTCGAGAGTCCAGAGCTCGCCACCGAGACTTTACAGAGCGTCATCGAAACGCAGTACGAGAACGGGAACATCCCAAATTGGCGCGGCCGATACTTCGGCACCCGAGACCGTTCTCAGCCACCCATTGGGAGCTTCGTTGCCCTTAAACTGTTCCTCCGAACGGGCAACCTCCGCTTACTCGAGAAGGCCTTTCCCGCGCTCGACAAATGGTCGCGCTGGTGGCGGGCGCCAAAGGGTGGCGGTTTTCGGCGTGACGGCAACGGGAATGGATTGTACGAATGGGGATGCGATCTCGATCTACTCCAGCCATCGCCGGCCAAATGGGAAAACGAGGCAGATCCACACCAGTTTGCGGCATGGGAATCCGGCCAGGACGACCTCCCGAACTGGGATGACGCGTCGTGGGTGAGTGAGACAGAGACCTTTGACCTTGAATCCGTGGACCTCAACTCTCTCCTTGCGCTCGACTTTGAATGCCTTCGCAGAATAGCTGCCATTCTCGACCTACCTGAAAAGGCAGCCGAATACGGGAGCCTATACGACTCCCTTTCGTTGGCCATCAACGAACGTCTATGGGATCAAGACAGCGGGATGTACCTGGACCGTTTGTGGGATGGCAGGTTCACCAAGCGGATGGCAGCTTCGAATTTTTACCCACTTCTCGCCGGCATCGCTCCACCCGATCGGGCCAAACAGATGCTCGCCACGCTTTTCGACGAGCAAAAATTCTGGGGACAGTATGTATTACCCTCGGTTTCACGAGATGACCCTGCTTTCAGCGATCAGCAATATTGGCGCGGCACGATCTGGCCTCCGACCAACTATCTCGTCTACCAGGGGCTCAAACGATATCGCTTTGACGAAGCTGCGGCGGCGCTCGCCGAACGAAGTGTGAGCCTAATCTTGGAGAGCTGGCGGAGTTCTCAGGTCTGTCGGGAGAATTACGACAGCCGTACAGGTGAGGGGGGCGGTCAGAAGTACCAGAGCTGGGGACCGTTGTTCGCTCTGACCGGCATCGAGGAATTCATCGACGTAACTCCCTGGGACGGGTTGCGCATCGGATCGATGTTCCCACCTCCGTCCACGACATTGGACCGTTTGCGAATTGGCAACCGTCAGTGGCGAGTGACGCTCTCACCCTCCGGGCTCCAGTTGTGCGTAAACGGAAAGAAGCTCCTGAACTCGACGAAACCGATCGTGTTGAGATATATCGAATTGACGAGCGATCGTCTGAACGCACGGCTGCAAGCCGCCGAAGACCTTTCGCTCGATGTCAGTATCGGGTCCTCCAACGTATCGCTAGCCGTGGACAGTGAGACAACGGTCTGCAATGCTTCAGATGTGAGGATTCCGGTGGGAGAGCACTCGGTCAGCATAAAAGCGACCAAATACACCTAACACTAAAGCGGCCCCTTTGCGTTTGCTCGGGGCCGCCAATCATAAATCAGAAATCACAGATTTCAAATTTCAATTCAACGTCCTCGCATCATCTGATCCCTGATCGCCTTGAACTCGGTTCCCTCGCTCCAGTTGGGGAAAGTAGTCTCGTTCGCGATTTGGTATGCCACTCGGAAGTAGACACGTATATCGTCGACGGCTCCCGAGAGATCCCAGTTGGCATCGTATTCATCGGACGGTTGATGATAGTGGTTTGCGCTATACTCGTCGCGCCTCTGTTTGGCCCACGCAGGTCCGTGCACTTTGTGATCCGTGCCAGGATTCGCGTAGAGTGCGGGCACACCCACCTTTGCAAAAGAAAAGTGGTCTGACCGATAATACGATCCGGCCTCAGGCCGTGCTTCGGGGATTACAACGCGATTCTGGTGTGCCGCTGCCTCGATCAAGTATCCGTCCAGCTCCGAATTCCCGTAGCCAACAATACTCACGTCGTTCATCGGACCAAGAATATTGAGCGCGTCCATGTTCATCGCAGCGACTGTCTTGTCGAGAGGATACACGGGATTCGTCGCGTAATATGACGAACCCAGCAAACCCTGTTCCTCGGCAGTGACCGCCATGAACACGATGGATCGCGACTGCCGTTCCTCGAGATTCACAAACGCCTGTGCCAACTCGATCAGAGCCGATATCCCGGTGGCGTTGTCCATTGCTCCGTTGAATATCTGGTCACCCTCGAGACTCTCGTTCTTGCCGAAGTGATCCCAGTGCGCGGTGAACACGATGTATTCGTCTGCGCGATCGGATCCAGGAACCACGGCGATGACGTTGTTCGATACCGACCTAACGACAGTGTTTCGCAGCGACACTGAAGCGTTGAGACCAAGTGACACTCCCTGGAATCCGGGCTGCTCGGCCGCGGTCTTCAACGAGTCGTAATCGAAACCGGCCCGCTCGAAAACGGACTCGGCTGTCTCGGATGAAAGCCACCCTTCTACCGCTACCCGCGACATGTTGTTGTCGTCGGCGACCAGTGCGAATTGGGGACCAGTCCAACTGTTCCTGACGGTTGCCCAAGGATACGATGCCGGTTCAGTCTCGTGAATTACGAACGCACCCGCGGCCCCCTGTCGAGCAGCCTCCTCGAACTTGTAGGTCCAACGCCCGTAATAGGTCATGGTGTTGCCATTGAAGAGCGCCGTGTCTTGAGTCGCAAATCCCGGATCGTTAACCAATATCACAACGGTCTTACCCGTGACGTCCAGGCCCTCGTAGTCATTCCAGTCGTTTTCGGGCGCAACGATGCCGTAGCCCACAAACACCAACTCCGAGTTGCGTATCCTCTCGGAATCAACCACGCGCTTGGTCCACGCGACGAATTCGTCCGCATACCTGAACCGCATCGTATTACCGCGGCCCCTGATCTGAAGAGATGCGCTGGGATCTGCGGTGATCGATACCAGCGGAACTTCTTGGAAGTAGCTGTCTCCGTTACCGGGTTCGGCCCCAACAGCCTCGAACCGAGTTTTCAGGTAATTGATGGTGCTGTCTTCACCTGCAGACGCAGGCGCTCTTCCTTCGAATGCGTCGGAGGAAAGAACCTGTACGTCCGCAGCCAATTCCTCCGCCGTGATAGTGTCCAAGGCAGCTTCGAGTTGCGCGTCGCCTCCGCATGCTGCGAACAGAAACGCAAGGCCACCAAGTGCGACGATTCCATAATGCCTCATTGTCTCTTCCCTTCGTCCTGTGAAAAAAAACGACCGTCCAATCACAAATCACTATTCTGCATGCTGCACTCTCTGCTCCCGCTCCCGACTCACATCAGATCGCGCAGCCTCGCTGTCACCTCCCGCACCCTTCCAACCAACCTGGTTATGACGCCCGCGACCACCGCCGTGTACCTACGAGCCTCGTCGATATCGCCTTGCTCAACTGCCTCCCGCACCGCTGGGATGGTTTTCACTCCGTACCCTGTGTAGAAGCCCGGAGCATACATCATGTGACGGAACCACGGGCGGCGTGGCAACCCGTCCTCGATGCCCAGTTCACGCTCACTCGTGTATATGAGGGTGTTGATTTCCCTCAGAGCTCCTCGCTCCCTTTCCAGCGCAACTGAACCGAGGGCGCTCGCTGCCTCTAACGCCGCGTCAAATCCCATTCCGGCCGCAGCAAGGTCACCAACCGCAGCACGCAATGCGGTTATATCCAGGGTGCCCTCCCCAAATTCCTCATCCGCGAGATCCGCAATCTGGTTGACGTAATCTGCATAGGTAAGTGCCGCATCAGAAAACGAAAACGGCAATGTCGGGGCATCCGCCATGCGGAGCATTGCCGTTGCCATCGAACCCGCGAGTGTTTTACCGTACGCAAACGTCGGGTCGTGGTACCGCATGAAGAAGTCGTAGCTGTCATATATCGAATGGTAGACACCCGTCGGTTGGGCGCCGCCAATACCGATGTTCGCAGCCGCAATATTGAGAAAATCGATGAATACCGTATAGTCGGAACCTGAGCCGAGAGCACCGATCCTGAACTCCTGCCCGCGAGCCTTTAGAGAATCGCGCGCCGTGCGGGCTCGCTCCAGGTCTCGATCGATCAAAGCCTCCAGCGCGCTCTTTCCAGACTCAGGATCTCGCGTGTCGCGAGCAACCTCGCGGAAAAAAGTCTCCAGGGTGTGGGATCCCTGGACACCGTACCATCCTCGACTATAGCTGTCGGTATTGAAGTAGGCGACGCCTTTTTCTCGGAGTTCGTCAGCGTGTTCTTCTCCCCACTCGGTAGATCCAATCAAACCCCATTCCTCGGCATCCCAGAGCGCAAATATCATGGTGCGCTTGGGGCGCCATCCTGTCTCTAGCAGCTGTGAGAACGAACGGACAGATTCCATGACTGTGGATGCGCCGGACAACGGGTCTTGAGCACCGTTCACCCAGGCGTCGTGATGGTTGCCATGGATTACCCATTGATCAGGATATTCTGCTCCAGGTATCCGGGCGAACACATCGAATATCGATCGAACCTCCCATTCGAAACGTAGAGCGACGCGAACCTCGCCCGGTCCGGGTCCTATATGGTAGGTGATGGGAAGTGCACCTTTCCAATCGTTGTTTGGTGCCACCGGACCGCCGAGTGCGCGCAATAACGGCATGGCGTCACCATACGATATTGGCAACACAGGAATTGGCATTATGGTTTGCGCGTCAGATCGCTCCAACCTCCTCGCCCCTTCGGAGCTTCCCCAGCCTGGGGTGAGCGGATCTCCAGGGTGTAGAGGCATATCCATCACACTGCCTCGTTGCACACCGTGCTCTGGCCGCATCGGGCCAACCGGGTACGGCTCATCCACGTAGTAACCATCCTCCTCGGGATCGGAATAGATGAGGCATGCGATCGCACCCTGTTCAGCTGCCACCTTCGGTTTTATGCCGCGCCAGCTGCGCCCGTATTTCGCAATCACGATCTTTCCAGCGACATCGATGCCCAGTCGTTTGAGGGTTTCGTAGTCCTCCGGAAGGCCGTAGTTGACGAACACCAACTCACCTGTAACGTCTCCATCGGCAGAGAACGCGTTAAACGAAGGTATTTGACCAGCGTCTGCCGCATCTTTGTCTTCTGGGAAAGCGGTCTCTTCGAGCCTAGCGACATACCCGTCCGGTCCTAGCAGCTCGACGTGGCGGTCTACGGGAGTCGGCAACAATACCTGAAACTCCTCAATCCAAGCATCAACGCCCCATGACCTGTACTTATCGCGCACATACTCGGCCACTGATTCGGCACCAGGCGATCCGGCATGGTGAGGTTCTTCACTCATCGTGAGGATATATTCGTGAAGCAGCCCAGTGTCTGGCGCAGTTCGAAGAAAGTGTTCGCGACTAGCCTGCTCGGGCAGCGCATCGGTAGGAAAACCGCGAATTGGGGTGGTTTGCGCCTGGAGGCCGGCAGAAAGCACAACTAGTGTCGCCACGCCGCACGTGATCACAGACTGCCTACAGCAGTGCAGCATCGACACTTCCTTTCGAACTCTCAACTGTTTCGCGAGGATGGAGATCGCTATAAGGGTACTGCCTTACACTATAGGATTGCAGCGCCGGCCGACGGCAAACAGACATAGAATGCGCCGTCACTCCCACCGGCCGCACGATATTCTCCGGCCATTCTGCTCACAAATCCATTTACTTCCTCGGTCGATACGAGTGCCACAGCACACCCCCCGAAACCGGCTCCCGTCATCCTCGCCCCATAGCAGGAATCGTCGGCTCTTGCGATCTCAGTGATGAGATCGAGTTCGCTACAGGACACTTCGTAGAGGTCTCTCAGGCTCTCGTGAGACTCATTCATGAGGCGCCCCGCGACAACTAACATTTGCCTTTGCAACGCCTCTGCCATCTGCGCCGGTCTACATATCTCATTCACAACATGATGCGCTCGGCGACGCGTGAGTTCGTCGAGCGACTGGGTTGCTGCAGCTAGCATATGAGTGTCCACATCTCTCAGAGAGCGTACTCCGGGATTGGTGCGCCTCAGAATCGCCGCTGCGGTTTCACAGCTATGCCTGCGATCGTTGTATTCACTCGCGGCCAACTCTCTGCGCACGCCCGTGTCCATCACGACAAAGCGCGCTTCAGAGGGTATCGGGACGATCGTGTAATCCAGCGATCTGCAGTCTAAAAGCAAGGCAGACTCGGCGACGCACACCGACGCGGCGAACTGGTCCATGATACCGCAGTTCACACCCACATATGAGTTTTCGGCTTTCTGGCAGACAGCCGCCATTCGTAACGGATCCCACGTGGCGCCAGAGGCACGGACGAGGGCACGTGCCACTGCCAGCTCCAATGCCGCCGAGGAGGCTAGTCCGGCACCCACTGGTACGTCCCCGGCGATCGCGATGTCAGCACCCGTCATGTGAATGTCCGCCTCGCGCATTGCCCACGCAACGGCAGCGACATAGTCGAACCAACCGTGACCACCTGGTGGTTCTAGCTGGTCAATCACCGCTTCTTCGGTCACGCTGAAGACCGTCGAATGCACCCTCAACACACGGTCTGCGCGAGTCGAAAACGCCGCCGCCACACTGCGGTTGACTGCCATGGGCAACACAAACCCGTCGTTGTAGTCGGTGTGCTCACCAATCAGGTTGACCCTTCCCGGTGCTACTGCTATCCTTGGCTCTGCCGCACCGCCAAAGGCATCACGAAACACGGTCCTTGCCTGAGTAGCGGGTGTCTCTGCCGTCTGATGTCCCCGTGTGTGTACCGCTTGTCGCTTCGGCATCCCGTAGTTGCACGCCTCAATGCATGTTCGGTCTGATGATTGTTCCGGCATTGGAATCGGAAGATGAAGAATATGTTGAGCAGCTACCACTGCTCAAGATGGTCCACGGAATGCGGTGCGATCTCCGGCTTATCAAATAGAAAAATCTATTGGTGGTCCGTGGCACCGAGCCGGGCCTCTCAAAGTGTGATCTTCACCTTCGTACCCAGCCCGACCTCACTTTCGAGTTCAATTTCGCCGCCCCAGGATTCAACGAGCCGCTTGCAGATCGCGAGTCCCAAGCCGGTACCGCTCGTTGTAGTCGAGAATTGCGGCTCGAAGACGTGTGGCAGGTCTGATTTGGGAATGCCCTCGCCGTTGTCCTCTACGGCAATCCTGGCGCGTTGTGCGTAGCCCCCCTCCACAGTCACTCGCACTTCAGATGCGCCACCGTCACGAGCATTCTCAATGAGGTTCACGAACACCTCCTTTACCTCGTCCTTCCTCACTTTCGCAACGACAGGTTCTGCGGCACACACGATAACGGCGGTATCTCCTCCCAATGCGTACAACTGCGCGGTCTCCCGTGCGATTGCAGCGACATCATCCGATGCCAGTGGTTCCGATTCAGCGAGCGGGGCTCCGAAGCGAGCGAAGGCACGGGCGATGGAGTCCAAGCGTTCTATCTCGGCGAGAATCTGCTGTGCAGTACGATCCAAAGTGTGTCCGAAGTCGCCGCGTGGATCACCGTACGCCCGTTTGAGGTGCTGAACACCCAACCTTATCGGAGTGAGAGGATTCTTGATCTCATGCGCGATCTGGCGCGCCAATTCTCCCCACGCGAGAACGCGGACCGCGCGCGCCAGTTCAGTAGTATCGTCCAGCGCCAGCACACAGCCACTCGGCTCTCCATGCATTGCCGCGATCTGTGCGCGGATCTGGACTTCCCCAACCGTGAACTCGCACGCATCCGATTCGAGTCGGCCGTTCAAAAAACCTCTGACCCACTTCCAGACCGGAACCCATTCGGCCCCGCCAAGTGCGTGTATATGCGCTCCCGAAGGTAGGGGTGCGGCCAGCAGCTGCTCGACGCGTGGATTCGCTATCGTGACTCGCATCTCGCGGTCGAGTGCGACCACTCCCGTCGCTACGTTCTTGAGGACAGTTGCTGTGCGTCTGCGCGCCGCTTCGAGCGCGGACTGACTGCGATCGATGTCTTTAGCCATGCGCTCGAACGCTTCGACAACAGACACAAACTCCGTTGGCACCCCGGTGCCAAACGGCGGCAGTCGCTTGCCGCTTCCGACTGCATCCGCTGCATCGCGTAGGGACCGAACCGGATATGCCAGCGAGCGGGCCGCAATCGCTGAGAGCAGAACTGCAGCTGCCAAACCAACGAGCGTTGCCAACACAAGGCCATACAAAATGTCTTCCTGCTCAGTGATGATGCCACGCACATCCACCAGTCGTGGCACCGCGAGCGTTGCCTCAGATTCTCCAGGGCCCCGGAAATACCGATAGCCCATGCGCGTTGCGTGCCCGCCGACCGAAACGTCCAACGTGACCTCAGGTTCTCCGCTATCATCCGCGCCGCGGTGCACATCGGACGGTATGAAGTGGTCGAGGAGTCCCAACTCGGCGAGCACCGCGGGGCTTGCCTGCCGCAGCACCCCGTCGTCATACCAGATCAGGTCTGCGTTGAGGCGTCTGGCAAGATCGGTCAGCCTGACACGCAGCGTCCCTTGATCGATGTCAACGAACTGACGAGCCTCACCAGCCGCGTCGCTTAGTGTCTGGCTGATCAACAAATCACGACTTCGAACGGCGTTGCCCCGAGTCTTCTGCACGGTCCACGCCGCATAACCCAAAGTCGGCAACATGAAAAAGCCAGCAAGTACGAATGTCAGCCGCGCTCGGTACGAGCGAATCGCCACGAGACCTCTAATGCCCGGGGGAAGCACGATCTTCCCGATGAGGCCTTCACCCAGAGACCAGAGGACGAAAATCACGACTACATTCCACACCAACAACAAAGCCCCGCGCACCGACAATCGACTGAGTCCCCCTGTTGGAACCTGGATGCGTAATGCGGATAGCACGCCGGGTTGCGGTTCGTGCGTCGTCACACCTCGAATCGACCAACCATCTCTGCGCCAGGTGACTCCACTCTCTGCATCGGACTCTGCAGACAGCTCGCCGCTGGACATCTCGAAAGGCACCGACACGTTGCGTTCGCCGCGGAGGAAACGTGCAAGGCGCGCCGGCTCGATCAGCCTGGAACGGGGTCCAACACCGACGGTCAACTTGGACCCATCGGGAAACGGCACGGCAGCCAAATAGACGATGCCGTCAGGGCGGTGCACACGGTTGAGATCGATAACGGTCGTTGGTTCTGTTGCGATGAATTGCAGCAACTCGGAGCTCAAATCGAGATCCGCTAGGTCGAGACGGGCAAGCAAATCTCCTTGCGGGGTCCAAGATGCGAGCACCGCTGGATATTCCTGCTGACTCAAGAAGGAATGATGCCATAGCGCGTAGAGTTCCGCCGTTGTACTTGGGACTCCGCGTTGGAGCAAGGTCTCACCGAGCCGCTCCAGGTACCCCATCGGTACCGCATCGCCCCCCTTCACCCTCTCCGCGTCTCGCTCCGCCATCAGCAGCCGACCTCTCACCACCCCACCCCATGTCAGTAGCGCCGCACCGGCACCGGCCACAACTGCAATAACGGCCACCCTGCGGAGCCGCGGCCCCGGCAACAATGCCATAAGGATTGCCGGAAACCACAGAAAGGCATACCAAACAGGCCAGCCGCCCACCGGGTTCCAGATCGGCAACCCAAGCACGGCGATGCCCATCACCAGGCCAATGGTGGCCCAAACAGTCCAAAGTGGAGCCGCTACGTCTCGTTTGCCTCGAACCAAAATCCCAGCAGCAAGCAGAATAGCCGTACTAGCCACTGTTAGAGTGGTTTCCCACACGAGCCACAAGCCGACACCTATCCCACTGCTTGGAGGAGTAATGCCTTTGGCGAGGGACGCCATCGCGAACGGTGCGGTGAGCACTAGCCCCGCTGCGATCAGCATACAGACCCAGTTTCGCGGTAGGATCCAGCGCGAAACCCGAACCAACGCCAAAACCGTGATGCCGGCCAGCGCGAACAGCGCCCCGGCCGACGTTGTAAATGGTCCGAGCGCATCCAGGTAATACGTTGCCTCCGAAAAGACACCACCAAACCCGATGCGATTCCCCGCGGGGGTGAACACCAAGACTATCCCGATTCCCAGCGCACCAATCCAGCGGAGATAGATGGGCGTCGTAAGAGCAAAGATGACCAACGTTGCAAGCGTCCCAAACGCCACCAACCGGCCGCCAGTCGCATTCAATTCCAGCTTCAGATCGCCCTGCGCCGGAGGCACAACCTCAACGCTAAACAGCGTGTCATCCGCAATAGTGTAGTCGAAGATCCCCGCGTCGCCGGTTGGTGCGGCCCAGGTGGGGAAGAACTCGAGGCCCGCACCCGTTCGGCGGTAGAACCGTTCCGCGACCGTCTCTGCTCTATCCGGAACGGCGCTGTCCGCCCACAAAACGACCTGGCTCATACCAATCCGCGAGCCGACCTGGCGTTGAGCTTCCAACAAGACGTAGAATTGGGTAATGCGCGCCGAAACCCCTTCTGATCCGAATGCCGGTGCCACACGGTGGCGCCCGGCCCAGGCTACTGCAGAGCCGGACGTGTCGAATACCGCGGCGCCTGATTCAGGGCCAGCGTGCGCAACCACATCCTCCAACAGCGAGAATGTTTCCCCCGTAGCGGTGGCGTCGATGTGTGCCGCTGAGTCAGCCATGGCAACAACCAAATCGACACCAGAGTCTAGTATCTCTGCTAGTTCGTTGCCGGCAGAGCTGAAGATCGTCTCGCGAAGTTCGGGCCAGTCGGTCTCTACTTGTCTCACCCTCCAAGAGAAATCAATGGCGACTCCGGACGTTAGCAAACCGACTGCAGCCACTAGCAAGAGCTTGAACTTCCGTGACCAGGAGAATAAGGCGACGGAGCAAACTCCTAGACCACCTGCTAGCATGGCCCATTCCAACCTCGGGGCGTACAACCAGACTCCGAGCACGGCACAAAGCAGAACGACCAGGAGCTGAGGATGGAATACCCTGGCGAGGATCACCGTAACCCTTTGTTTATCAAGCACTTATCACCTTTGGAAGTCGCCTCGCATATCCGACGGGATCCGCGTTTGATAATCCCTGTTGGTACCACCGAGCAACATGGGCCTCATCTGCCTTTGGGTTGTGACACCGCGATTGTCGAACGCCTCTCCGACGATTTGTCTCGAGAATTCAGCGTATTGCGTGCCCCAACCATAGAATATGGCGTAAACGCCGCCACTATGGTGGCCTTCCCAGGTGCCGCAACTCTGAGCGGCAAGACTTTGCATCGTGTCATGAATGACTTGATCGGTTCCTGGGAAGCGGGTGGTTTTGCTCAGTTTGTCATCATAACTGCTCATGGCCAGGAACCTCACCAAGAAGCACTTTGCACGATTCACACACGACAAGCAACAGTACGCACCGTGGATATCTACGCGGTACCGCCCATTGGCCTTTCTGCGGATACTGACCTACCGAGCCATGGTGGCGAGCTGGACACCTCGCTCCTTCTCTATATCGATGCCGGTCTGGTAAAACTAGAACACGCCGTTGACTACACTCCGAGCCCGACGACGATCGGCCGTTACAATCGCGGTTCGGCTGCGGCGATCCCGAAAGACAGCCCTGGTTCACTGGGACATCCCAGCCTGGCATCGACCGAAACGGGGCAGAGGCTGTATCATTATATCTACGAGCGGATTGCGACCCGGGTTTTCGGCCGCGCTATTGGTGTAGAGTAACCCCGATCGATCCGAAACATGAGACTCACGCGACCTTCTTACACTTCTTGCGGCGCAGGGCTGGCGATAATGCTTGCCCTGAGTGTTCTGCCACAGCCTGTTCAGTCGCAGGTCAGGTTGGTCGACACGGCTGTACTGGTTGTCAGCAGTGGTTCAACAGTGATCGGGCGCGAGGAATACACACTTCATCGAGGCCAGCTATCGGACGCTGGTGCAGGGTTTGCTGGCGCGGGTTACACCGTTTCGGCCTCGGCGTACTACCCGTCGAGCAGATCTTATGCGTCTGCAGCTTCCGTCGTGACTTTTCGCCCTGACTCGCAGCCGGCCAGCGCCAGAATGGATCTCGAAGGAAGCGGCCAGCCTACCACCTTCGTGGACTTCACCGCACGCCGAATAACCGTGCGCCACCGGACATCCGCCGGGGAGTCAGCCGGTCAATACCCGCGGGCGGGCCGGATACTGATCATCGACGATTCGATCCTGTCGTTGCTGGCCATGCTTCCGAGGGCAGATCCGGGTTCGGTGACGCTCTTCTATCCCCGGACGGGGCGCAGCGAACGGGCTTCGCTCTCGGATCACGGGATCGAACAAACAGTGGTGGATGGTGACGAGCGCCAGCTGAGGCACGTGACGTTGGGCAACGGAGATCAGATCAGGCACATGTGGTACGATACGCGTGGGCGCTTGATCAAGATTGAGATCCCTTCTGCAAACACGATCGCTACACGCACTTCCGGTCGGTAAGAAATCAGGGATTATGAGCGACTGACGCGCGCCCGGATGGTCGGCGTGCTTTCGGCCCTGTGAGGCGACGAATGTCCCTTGAACGAATGTAGGTGTCCCCCGAAAGCTCTGGTGGGATCCGCGCAATGGTGACACAATATCCAGTGTCGAACGCGGAAGAAGCGGAAGAAACAGCCCGTTTATGCGCAGCATAGCATCTTCGTTCACTCGTTCGTACAGAAGCTGGGGAGGGAAGGTCGTGCGCAGCTTAGGGCAGGGTGTCAGGCGCCGGGTGCGGCCAAATCGTGGCCAGGAACGGGCCGTTCGTGATCTGGATTGCAGTTTTCGTAACCACGAGTGCTGCATTCGTGATGACGACCGGGTGATTCGAAAGCTCGAATGAACGATTCGTGGTTTCGAACAGCTCACTTTGGGTGCGAATTGATCGTTCGTAATTACGAATCGTGCAGGCGATGTTACGACCGACCCGTTCCAAAGCACGAATGTTGCGTTCGTAATCACGAAAAGCCGCCATTTTGGCAGTGTTAGGTCGTGTCGAGCGAAACACGGGGGCCGCAAGTCGTTCTTTTAAAGCTACTTATGGCCGAGAGAGTGGATTCCCGGAGTGCGGAAACGACATACACGAGGTTCCGCGAACCGCATTCTCAAGTTGTAGCGACATTTGTTCTCGAACGATTGACGGGCGAACCACGCGGACATCGGTCCTCGTCTTCCCGGTGAACAGTTCCTTTTAGCCCCACATCAACGCAATCGACGAGGTTGGCTCCCCACCCCAAATGATCTAGAATACGTCTCGCTCAGAAACGTCTCGGGATGAAACCTGCACCCGAGGGGCGACGTACGAATGAGTGGACCGCGTAACCCCGTATTTCAGAAGGTAAAAACATGAAACGTTCCACAATCGCGCTGCTGGCCGCGTTGGCCATCAGTGCACCGTCAGCCGCGTTGGGCCAGCGCCCGTCAATACCATCGATCCCACAGTCTCTCTCGCTTCGAGATGCCGTCGAGATGGCGGTCCGCTACAGTCCGACGTACCGCCAGGCTGCCAACGATCATGGCCCTGCGGCGTGGGGTGTGCGCAATGCCTTTGCTTCGTTCCTACCGTCCCTGTCGCTAAGTGGTGGCGCGGGCTACACCGGTGCCGGTAGTCAGAACCTATTCGGTGGTTTCACTTACGAACTCCCTTCGGGTTCTGTCGGATCCAGCTACAGCTTGCAGTTGAGCATGCAGCTGAACGGCCAGACTTTCATGCAACCGGGCCTCGCATTGGCACAACTGAGAGCGGCCGACGCCACAGCCGAGAGCTCGGAGATCAACCTCGAGTCAGCAGTGCGGCAGCAGTATCTTGCAGTGCTTAGGGCGCAAGCCCAGGCGGATGCCGCGGCGGTACAGGTAACTCGCAACGAAGAGTTCCAGCGGCTGGCGCAAGCTCGCTATGACGTGGGTCAGAACACAATGCTGGATGTTCGCCAGGCCGAGGTGACACTCGGACAGGCAAGAGTAGCGCTGTTGCAGGCAGAGCAGTTGGTGACAGTCGAGAAGCTGCGACTCTTCCAGCAGATGGGCGTGCCCAGCCCTGGCGACCCGACCGGGGTCGTCCTCTCCGACACATTTCCGATCGTCCAACCCGAATGGGAGTTGGCCACGCTTCTCGCGGACGCAGAAGAGTCCAACCCAGACCTTCTCGCTTTGCGCGCTCGGCAATCTTCAGCGGCGGCAAACGAGCGGGCTGTCAAGTCAAACTGGCTGCCGTCGTTTTCGCTCAGAGCAGGATGGTCCGGATACACACAGCAATACACCGATCCAAGCTGGTACGTTGACCAGCAGGTGGCAGGTGCGGCCGCAAGCACTGCATCCGATCTCGAAGTGTGCAATTTCCGAAACGACGTGATCAACGGCCTCGGACTCTCGTACACGCCCATCGACTGCGCCACGGCCATCGAGCCCTGGACGCCGGAACGCGAGGCCGCGCTGAGGGAATGGTACGACGACCAGCAATCCGTTTTTCCGTTCAATTTCACTCGACAGCCGTTCTCCGCTAGCGTCGGTTTTTCCTTCCCGCTCTTCACGCAGTTCAGCCGCCCGATGCAGATCTCACAAGCTTCTGCCCAGGCGGAGGACGCAAAAGAATTCGTAAGAGCAAGGGAACTCGACGTACGAACTGCCGTGACCCAGGCCTACTACGGTATGCTCGCCGCACACGAGACTATCGAGATTCAAGAACAGAACCAGACGGCTGCCTCCGAGGGCCTCCGCCTGGCAACCGAACGCTATCGCGTCGGCTCCGGAACGTTTTTCGAGCTGCTAGACGCGCAGCTTGCGGCACAGAACGCGGAACGCGACTACATCAACGCCATTTACAGTTATCACCAGGCCATAGCGACACTTGAAGCGGCGGTCGGGAGACCGCTACGGTAACAGAGACCGGAAAGGGATCAATGTCACGACGCAAGAAGCTGACGATCGGCGGCGTGGGGCTCCTCGCCATAATTGTGGTGATAGGGCTCAACGCCGCCAGGGGTGAAGGGGCAACCTCAGTACGCCTCGAGCCCGTCGAACACCGATCGCTGGTTGCCACCGTCACGGCGAGCGGCCAGATCGAACCGACCCGAAAGGTCGATATCAGCGCCGACATCACTGGTCGGATCATCAACCTCCCCGTAGAGGAGGGCAACTGGGTAGAGGCAGGTCAGTTGCTGGTCCGCATCGATCCCTCTCAATACGAAGCAGGCGTTGCCAGAGCTCAGGCTGGCCTCGCATCAGCCGAGGCATCGGCTCTCCAGGCCGGCGCAAACCGCGATCAGGCGGAACGGGCATTAAACAGGTCGCTCGAACTAAAATCACGTGATTCCACTCTGGTGTCCGACGAACAACTCGAGACCGCTCAGACCAACTACGAGGTTGCCGCGGCAGTTGCAAACTCATCGGAACACCAAGTCGAACAAGCCAGGGCTATGCTCCAAGAAGCTGAGGAGCAACTGGCTAAGACGATCCTCAGAGCACCCATGGCCGGGCAGGTCACTCGGCTCGCCGTGGAAGAGGGCGAGGTTGCCGTACCCGGCACGTTCTCGCGCGAAACGGGCTTGTTGATGACAGTGAGCGACCTGTCAGTTATCCAGGTGAACGTGCTAGTGGATGAGACCGACGTTGTGAGGTTGCACGTCGGCGACTCGACCGAGATTGAGATAGACGCCTACCCCGACACGACATTCACGGGGCGCGTCACACGGATCGCGCAGAGTGCGGTGCGCACCGCCGCTGCCGGTTCGGCAGGTGATCAGGCCGTGGACTACGACGTCGAGATAACGCTGGACGATCCGCCGTCCGACATCCGCCCCGACCTCTCGGCCACGGCGAAGATTGTGACAGCGACGCGCGACAGCTCGCTCAGCATCCCAATCATCGCACTGACCGTTCGCGAGCACACACCAATATCTACCGAGACTGCACCGCAAGACACGACAGCCACAGAAACCGAGGGTGTTTTTGTGGTCGTGAACGGCCTCGCCGAGTTCAGGCCGGTCACTGTCGGCATCGCTGGAGAGGAGCATTTCGAGGTTCTCGACGGTCTCTCCGCGGGTGACACGATCGTCGCGGGCCCCTACCAGACGATTCGCGATCTGCGGGACTCCACCGAGGTCGTCGGTACCGGCAATACGTCGAATGAGGAAGAAAACGGATGAGCGAAAACTCGCTGATCCGAGTACGCGACCTGAGGCGTGAGTATGCCATGGACGCAGAGACCGTGCAGGCGCTACGCGGTGTGAGTCTGGATATCCAACTGAACGAGTACGTTGCAATCATGGGGCCGTCCGGGTCGGGTAAATCCACCCTGATGAACATCCTCGGCTGCCTCGACGCCCCAACGTCGGGCACCTATTGGCTGAACGGTATCGAAGTATCGCAGGTGAGTGACAACGAACTCGCAAGGGTTCGAAACCGTGAAATCGGTTTTGTGTTTCAGACGTTCAACCTGCTGCCGCGAGCGACTGCTCTGCACAACGTTGAACTACCACTGATTTACGCCGGTGTGAAATCGAGCGTACGCCGGAAGAAAGCCGAGTTGGCACTCGAGCGCGTCGGCCTGGCTGACCGAATGGCTCACAAGCCCGCCGAACTCTCAGGCGGACAGCGGCAGCGCGTTGCGGTCGCCCGCGCGCTCGTGAACGAGCCCAGCATCCTCCTGGCGGACGAGCCCACTGGCAACCTAGACTCGACAACGAGCCAGGAGATCCTGAACGTATTTGCGAATCTGCACCAACACGGGCAGACCGTCATAGTGGTGACACACGAAGCCGACGTCGCCGCACACGCCGAGCGCTTGATCACCCTACGAGACGGCTCGATCCACAACGACACCCTGCAAGAGGCCGCATAGCGCAATGCCAATCTGGGAGGCAGTAAGACTGGCTCTCCACATGATCTGGGCGCAGAAGATGAAGAGCAGCTTCTCCGTCGTAGGCGTCTTCGTGGGAGTCACCTTCCTCATTGCCGTTGTCACTGTGGTGGAAGGAATGAACTCCTACATGCGCGACGACTTCGCGGGTGTGCTGCTTGGTGTCAACACCTTCGAACTCCGCCAACGTCCCAACGTTCAAATGGGCAACATCAGCGAGGAGACTCGCCGTGCATGGCGCCGAAGACCGCGTATAACATACGAAGATGCGTATGCGATCGAGGAGAAACTCACCACGCCTGCTCTCGTGGGTTGGCAGTCCGAGATCGGAGCAACCGTACGGTACCGGAATCGGGAAGTGGAAGGTGTCCGAGTCATCGGCGCGTCGGCCAATTACTTCGAGATCAAGAGCTACACGATCGAGCGAGGTCGAGCATTTTCGCCATATGAGGTGCAAGCCGGCAGACCGGTAGTGGTAGTGGGCAGTGAACTCGCGAACCAGCTGTTCGGCCAGGACGAACCGATTGGAAACGAGTTGTATGTCCGTGGCATCCCGTACCGTGTCGTGGGTGTGGTAGAAGAACAAGGCAACGTTTTCGGGATCTCGCTCGACAAGTTCGCCGTGGCGCCTGCGACATCTCCGGTGAAGAGATTCGTGAATCCACCTGGGATCGTCGACGGTGTGACCGTGAAGGCCGAATCGATTCAACTTATGCAAGAGGCAATGGCAGAGGCCGAAGCAATCATGCGCAGCCGGCGCGGATTGAGGCCGGCGGGAGAGAGCGACTTCACACTTCAAACCGCGGACGCCGTTCTCGATTTCTGGGACCAGATCTACTCGATCATGATGCTCGCGTTGCCGGGGCTGGTCGGGATCTCCTTGGTGGTGGGCGGGATCGTGATCATGAACATCATGTTGATGTCGGTGTCCGAGAGGACACGGGAAATCGGCATCCGAAAATCATTGGGTGCCCGACGCAAGGACATTTTGAGGCAGTTCCTTGTTGAATCGGCCACGCTTGCAACGGTTGGAGCTGCTCTTGGAGTGGCCTCAGGTCTTCTGCTCGCGAAGGTTGTGGACTCATCCACCTGGCTTCCCGCCAGTGTTGCTCCATGGTCGATCGTGGTGGGAGTGTTGCTCGGTGCCGGCGTCGGGATCATCGCGGGAGTCTATCCGGCGGGCCGAGCATCCCGCTTGGACCCCGTCGTTGCTATGCGGCAGGAGTGAGTCGTGACGTCATTGATCGAAGGTGTGGCAATCGCGCTAAGTTCGGTCAGGGCAAACAAGGCCCGTGCCGCGTTGACCATTCTCGGAATCGCGATCGGCGTCATGGTCGTGATGGTCATTGCCTCGGTTGTGCGTGGAATCAACACCGGCGTCACCGATGTAGTGGAGCAGCTGGGTCCGCGTACCTTCTTCGTCTTCCGAGAGTTCCAGGCTGGGATCCAGATCAGTGACGGTACGAGGCGCCGCCGCCCTCCTCCTCTCACCGAGGAGGAGGCTGAACGCATCGCCCGGTCGCCCAGGATCGCGTTCGTGGTGAAAGACGAGTTCACAGGCACAACAGTTGAGTACCAGAACCAAAACCTCTCGAACGTGGGGATACTCGGGCGCGGTAGCAAGTGGCCTGAGGTTAGCGGTGGAGACATCTACCCGGGGCGCACTTTCACACTCGTGGAAGAACTCGCAAAGGACCGGGTAGTCGTGATCAACAAAAAACTCGCCGATGGACTATTCGGCACTCTCTACCCGGTGGGTAAACGAATCAAGATTGCAGGAGAACCTTACCAGGTGGTCGGCGTATTCAATCCGCCGCCGGACGTGTTTGGACAGGGCAATCAACCGCAGGCCATTGTCCCGCACGCCACTTACGTCAAATATCTGCGGACATTTCGTCGCTCCATTGACGACTTCATGGTTGCGCCAGTAGAGGGTGTCACGGTAGCCGAGGCCATCGAAGACGTGATCGCGTCGATGCGCAGCATCCGAAAGCTACGCCCCGGCGAGGAGAACAACTTCGATGTCATTCCGCAGGACAAACTCCTCGAGAGCTTCAATCAGGTTACCGGGATGTTCTTCCTGATCATGATTGCTCTGTCGGGAGTCGCCCTCATGGTCGGCGGCATCGGTGTTGTGGCTATCATGATGATCTCCGTAACCGAGCGCACTCGAGAGATAGGCGTGCGTAAGGCACTCGGCGCGAAGAAACGGGAGATCATGTGGCAGTTCCTCGTGGAAGCGGCTACGCTAACCCTCATTGGGGGCGTGATCGGGATGGTAGCTGGAGGCGGACTGACATTTCTCGTCAAGACGTTCTCGCCACTCCCGGCTTCGGTGCCGTTCTGGTCGGTTGCCGCAGCACTCTGCGCAGCGACATTTACAGGTGTGGGATTCGGACTGTACCCGGCGGCTCGTGCCGCGAGGTTGAATCCGGTAGATGCGCTGAGGTACGAGTGATTGCCGCCCACCCCAGCTGCTCCCTGCTCCCTGCTCCCCTCCTCAAGCCATGCCCTTCCGCGAAGCAATCCGGCTAGCCCTTCAGGTCATTTGGTCGAGCAAGATGAAGAGCTCCTTCTCGGTGATAGGAGTGTTCATCGGCGTGTCGTTCTTGATCGCGGTTGTGACGATAGTCGAGGGCATGAATACCTACATGAAGGAGCAGGTGGCCGGCAACTTCCTTGGCGCCAACACCTTTCAGCTTCGCCGATTCCCTGACTTCAATGCCGGCGACGTATCTCGGGAGACATGGCGGGAGTGGGTGCGCCGACCACGCCTTTTCTACAGCGATGCTGAAGCGGCTGCAGCGGGAATCACTGTGCCCGTGCAGACCGCATGGGAGTCGGTCGCGAGCGCTGAAGTGTCATACCGGGAGAGGTCGGCACGCATCCGGGTCATCGCCGCCACCGCACAGTATTTCGCGGTTCGCAACTGGATCATCGAGCAAGGCCGTGCTTTCAGCGTGCAGGAGGTACAAACCGGCCAACCGGTCGTTGTATTGGGCAGCAAGGTATCTGAAGGGCTCTTCGAAGGATTGGACCCCCTCGGTAGGGAAATCAAGGTTAGAGGTCTGCCATATCGCGTTGTCGGCGTCGTCGAAAGCCAGGGCGAGATCTTCGGTTTTTCTCTCGATGAATTCGTGGTAGCACCGGCGTTGTCGCCGGTGAAACGTTTCGTGAATCCACCCCGTGTGGTGGACCAGCTACTCGTTAAAGCGTCGTCGCGCGAGGCCATGACCACGGCCATGGCCGATGTCGAGGCAGTGATGCGGAGTCGCAGGGGCTTACGCCCGACGCACGACAACGACTTCGCCCTCGAATCTGCAGACGCCGTGCTCGATTTCTGGGCCAACATCAGCAGGATTCTCTTTGCCGTTTTGCCGGGCCTCGTGAGCATCTCGCTGGTGGTTGGCGGCATCGTGATCATGAACATCATGTTGATGTCGGTGGCTGAGCGCACGCGTGAGATTGGCATTCGCAAATCCTTGGGGGCGCGGCGTAAAGACATACTCAGACAGTTTCTAGTGGAGGCAACGACACTTGCCGTTCTTGGTGCAGCCATTGGAATTGCCGTTGGTATCGCTCTGGCAAAAATCGTGGATGCGACAACGCCCATGCCTGCCACAGTTGCACCCTGGTCCATAGTCGTCGGCGTGCTTCTCGGCGCCGGTGTCGGCGTATCGGCGGGAATATACCCCGCGAGCCGAGCGGCACGGCTGGACCCAGTCGACGCCATGCGGTATGAGTGAATGAGATATGACCCAGCTCTTTGAGGGTGTCGGCATCGCTTTGAGTTCGCTCGGTGCTAACAAAGCCCGAGCAGCTCTCACGATCCTCGGCATCTCCATCGGCGTGATGGTCGTCATGGTGATCGGCTCCATTATCTCGGGCATCAACAGTGGCGTAGAGGAGATTTTCGAACAACTCGGACCGCGTACCTTCTTCGTGCAGCGCTCACCCCAGACGGGGGTAGTGTTCGACGACGATGAATGGCGTCGGGCACCACCGCTCACTGCCGAGGAAGGTGAGCGACTCAGAGAGCTGTCAACTATATCACTCGTGATCGTCGACGAGGGCACTTCGCGGGACGTCGAATTCGAGAACCGGACGCTCCAGTCCGTGTCGGTGCGTGGGCGCAGCGCCGGTTGGCCGGCAGTTTCAGGTGGTGACATCTATCCAGGAAGGTCGTTCACCAGGCTCGAGTCGGAATCGAACAGCCGAGTGGCAGTCATCAATGAGCGGATGTCGGACGAGCTCTTCGGTCACCGCGATCCCATAGGACGCGCCATCAAGATTCGCGGTGTCCCATTCAGGGTTATCGGGGTGTTTCAACCACCACCAGACATATTCGGACAAGGTGCACGACCCGAGGCAACCGTACCCCAGGGAGCATTCGGGAAACACCTCCGTACGTGGCGGTTTGGCATAAATTTTTTCATATCACCCGCGGAAGGCGTGCCTGTGAGTGAAGCCACCGAAGATGTGACTGCGGCAATGCGTTCGATGAGGAAACTCGGACCGCGCGATGAGAACAACTTTGGTGTGGTGACACAGGATAAGGCCTTGGAGAATTGGAACAAGGTGACCGGTCTGTTCTTCCTCGTCATGATCGTTCTGTCCAGCATCGGCCTCATGGTTGGTGGTGTTGGTGTGGTCGCGATCATGATGATCTCCGTTACTGAGCGCACGCGGGAGATCGGAGTGCGCAAGGCGATCGGCGCACGCCGCACGGAAATACTCTGGCAGTTTCTCGTTGAAGCCGCTACGCTCACGTTCATCGGCGGCGCAATCGGCATGGTGGCTGGAGGGATCATCAGCTTCATCGTCTCGAGCACGACGCCTATTCCAGCTTCGGTCCCATTCTGGTCAGTCGTCGCTGCATTGAGTGCTTCGATCTTCACCGGTATCTTCTTCGGTATCTACCCCGCAGCCAAGGCGGCGCGGCTCGACCCCGTCGAAGCGTTGAGGTATGAATGAGCGTTGAACCGATAGACATCGTTGCAATAGGCGCACACCCCGACGACGTGGAACTCACCTGTGGCGGCGCCCTCGTCAGAGCAGCAGGCTCAGGGTACAAGACCGCCATCATAGATTTGACCAAGGGGGAAATGGGAACGCGAGGGACTGCAGAGAAACGGGCTTCTGAGGCAGCAAAGGCCGCAGAAGTGTTAGGCGCAAGCGTCCGTCTCAATGCCGGCCTTCCTGACGCGGGG
>CAYTDU010000002.1:0-10033 GCA_964436395.1 uncultured Gemmatimonadaceae bacterium
CAATCTGCCGTTCCACCACCGCCTGCGTTTTTCCGGCCTCACGCTCCTCGAGGGCCTGGGCCGGGTCGATTATGCTGCGGTCAGCCAATGCACCCACCGCGCGCCGAGGAATGCAATTTTCGAGATACTTTCCCACATTTCCTAACCGCATATATATCAACAGGTTGCCAGTATTACCCTCATCACACTAATGACGTAAACCATTATAAAACAACAGCTTAAGTAATTTTTCCACGAAATGACGTTTCCACATTAAGAACGTGATGGTGGACAAAAAGCCGAACTCCAAGAAACACAATGTTTTGTGATGTGGAAAAAATGATTTTGCTTGACTCGCATCTTGGCACTTCCTATATTCGCACCTCTATTGAGCGGTCATTTCGTCGGGTGCCCTCTTTCTGCTCGCATCGTCCGAATGGCCGAACCTCAAAGTGGGAGCGTGCATGAGCCAGCTCTGTACGAGCAAGTCAGAAGCATTCTTTCGCACTCCTTCCTCTTCTGCATTCGACCAGTACCTGAAAGACATTCAGAAGCTTCCGCTCATCAAAGACCGGGTGGAGGAGTGCAGACTCGCTGTTTTGGCCCGAGCTGGAGACAAGAGAGCCGCAGAACAGCTCGTAACTGCAAATTTGCGGTTTGTGATCTCCTACGTGAAGAAGTACCAGGGTCACGGTCTCGACCTTTCGGAATTGGTCGCCATCGGCAACGAGGGTTTGTTGAAGGCTGTGCGCAAGTTCGACCCAGACCAGGGCGTAAAGTTCATATCGTACGCGGTATGGTGGGTCCGCCAGGCCGTTCTCAAGGCGTTGGCGGAGCAGACGCGAAGCGTGCGGATCCCACTGAACCAGAACAGTCACTTGATCCGGCTCTCTCGAACAGAGACCTATCTCTCCCAGGAACTGGGCCGAGAACCAACGGACAAGGAAATTGCATCGGCGCTTGATGAATCGGTCACGAACGTGAGGAAGGCTCGACGGATGACCGCGACTGAAGTCTCGTTGGACGCACCGATGGATCGTACGGACAAGGATGCCGCGACACTGGGCGAGAGATTCGCCGGCCAAGAAGGATCGGAAATCGAAGACAAGACTGATTTCGGTCTGATGCGCGAGTTCATCGACCGGGTATTCGACAAATACCTCACCACCCGAGAGAGCAAAATCCTCCGCCTCTACTATGGTCTCGAGGAAGGCTCTGAGAGCATGACGCTGGAGCGTATCGGTTCAATGATGGGTGTCACCAGAGAGCGTATCAGGCAAATACGCGAAAGAGCATTCGAAAAGCTTCGTCAGAGCCCAGAGGGAGAGGTGCTCCAAGGATTCTGGAGGGCAGCCTAGAGGGCGCGCTGCGATTGCAGATTTTGGATTAGTGATTGCAGAATGCAGATTGGCAGTTATTCGAGGCGTACGGCGCATCGACGGGCCCTGGCAGTCGGCAATCTCAAATCAAAAATCGTCTCGATCTGCGATCTCCAATCATAGTCCTCTGCACCGCCCGCCCTACCGCCTCACCACCCGACGGCTCATCTTTCCCCCATGACCATCCCCACTGCTGCACTCGAGGCGCTGCAGGACACAGTTGGTGAGAAATGGGTGCTTTCGGGCCGGGTCGATCTCGAGACATACGCCAGCGACGGACTCTCCACACATCACTCGAATCCCGGCGCTGTCGTCTTGCCAGGTACCCGCGACGAACTAGTACAAGTGGTGAGAGTACTGGCGCGTTTCGGCATCCCCGTTGTCGCCAGAGGAGCAGGTACTGGGCTGTCAGGGGGCGCATTGGCGGGCGATCATTCCGTGCTTTTGGTGCTGACTCGTCTCAACCGTGTCCTCGAAATCGATCCCGTGAACCGCATTGCCGTCGTCGAACCGGGAGTCGTTAACGTTCAGCTTTCGGACGAGGCGGAAAAGCATGGGCTGCACTACGCTCCCGATCCTGCCAGCCAAGCCGTCTGCACGATCGGCGGCAACGTTGCCGAGAATGCCGGTGGCCCTCACTGTCTGAAGTACGGAGTCACCGTAGATCATGTACTTGCGCTCGAGGTTGTACTCCCCAGCGGAGAGGTGGTAACCCTCGGGACGAAGAGTGGCGAACCTTGGGGCCCCGATCTGGTGGGGTTGTTCGTCGGAAGCGAAGGCGCTTTTGGAATCGCGAGCCGCATTACGGTGCGGCTTACGCCAAGTTCATCATTCGTGAGGACTATTTTGGCTGTCTTTCCGTCGATGCGGGTGGCCGGTCAAGCCGTTACGGATGTGATTGCATCCGGGGTCGTGCCGTCGGCACTAGAAATGATGGACAAGAACTGCATCGCAGCAGTCGAGGCTTCCTCTTACGGTGCAGGTTATCCGAAGGAGGCGGCAGCTGTTCTCATAGTGGAGATTGACGGTCACAATGAGGATCCGGTCGACGACGACTGTCGCAGGGTCGAGCAGATCCTGAGGGATTCGGGTGCAACCGATGTACAATCCGGCACCGATCCAGCGCACCGCGCGAGGCTATGGCAGGGAAGAAAGAAGGCCTTCGGCGCCATGGGTAGAATCAGCCCCGACCTCATGGTCCAGGACGCAGTTGTCCCCAGATCTGCTCTGCCCGACATCCTCGAACACGTTGACCGAATAGCCGATAAGTACTCCCTGTCGATCTGCAATGTCTTCCACGCGGGCGACGGGAACTTGCATCCCAATATCAATCTGGACAGCCGCGATGAAGGAGAGGCCGAGAGGGTCAGGCGAGCATCCGCCGAGATAATGCAAGCTTGCATCGAAGCCGGAGGGACGATATCGGGCGAGCACGGAGTGGGCACCGAAAAGCTCCACTTCATGCCGATGGTGTTCGACTCGGTCGCTTTGGCCGTCCTTCGCGACGTACGAAGGGTCTTTGATCCCGAAGAACGTGCAAACCCTGGCAAAGCGGTACCAGCCGACTCGTTTGAGATGGTGAATAGTGATTGAACGGCGCGTCCGATCAATAGTCGGCGCTGACGGTGTGCTGGATGTCGACTCGGCGGGCCGTTTGGAAGTAGCGCCCCGGTCAGAAGCAGAGTGTGCTCTTCTGCTCTCCGCCGCACATAGCGAGCGTTGGTCGGTGCGACTCGCAGGAAGAGGCCGATGGACGCCGTCGGATGCCCCTGCAGATTTGGTCGTTTCGTCTCGTCGTTTGGCCGGTGTTATTGACCTCAATCCAGCCGACCTAGTCATGACCGCGCATGTGGGCACCCTGCTGGCCGACCTCCAAGCCAACGCAGCACAGGAAGGCACCTGGATAGCATTGGATCCTCCCGGTACTTCGCGTTCTTTGGGATCGGTTTTGGCCACCGGCACTGCCGGTCCGCTACGCAGTGGTTTCGGCGCGGTGCGAAATCGAATAATGGGGCTCACGTTCGTAACGGCGGACGGACGGATCGTGCGGGTGGGCGGCAGAGTAGTGAAGAATGTCGCAGGGTTCAATATCACGAGCCTCTTGATTGGCAGCTTTGGCGCATTCGGATTGATCACCTCTGCTCACGTACGTCTGAATGCGATGCCCGCCGCTGAGAATACGTTGGTCGGCCAAGGTCCGCGACACAACCTGTTGGGTTCCGCTCGCGCCATACTGGCCACAGGAACCACACCCGCCGCGATGGAGTTGACACGTGATCGGAGCGCGTGGAGCCTCTCTGTTCGGTTGATCGGATCAGAAACGGCGGTCGCTGCGGATCGAAGAAACATCACAGCAGCCACATCCAATTTCGACTTCAACGTCCTCGATGGAGAGTCGTCTGCCGATCTCTGGGCGTCGACTGGGGCCACCACAGACGCCACCTCGGTGACCATCCGGATGGGTTCGCTACAATCTGAGCTCGAGACTGCACTCGACTTGTTGCGCGCCGAGTTGGACGGAGATGCCAACGCGAACGTCTCAGTGAGCGTCTTGTCTGGCGTTATTCGGTGGAGTGGCGAAGCGCGCGCCTCCAAGATCCAGAACCTCAGGAATCTCGCAGCCGAACGAGGTTGGCCGGTTACGGTCGAGCGCGCACCGTGGGAAGTCCTGAGCAGGGTGGGACATTATGGTGCATTCCGCAGCGGTGTCGGTCGGCTCGTCACATCCCTACGCAGTGTGTTCGACACGCGCGGTTTACTTGTAACACCGCTGGACAAGATCGCGTGACCACAAACGCCTACAAGAATCTCGACCAATGCGTACACTGCGGGTTTTGCCTGCAAAGCTGCCCGACATATCGCGAGACACAGATCGAAGGAGACAGCCCGCGCGGCCGGATACTGCTGATGCGGAACGTCGCACGAGGCACCTTGGACATTACCGACCCGGACCTGGCATCTCATCTAGATCGTTGTCTCGGCTGTCGCGGTTGTGAACCAGTGTGTCCATCGGGAGTGGAATACGCCAGAGCACTCGTAGCAACACGCGCGCTGCTCGCGGACGTTCGGCCGATCCCTCTGGCCGCGCGGATACTGAATGCGACAATGGCAGAGCCATTGCTGCGAAAGCCCGCTCTGTTCGGAGCGCGTTTGATCCGGCCGTTTGCGTCACTCCTCGCCGGGAAATCTCAGCCTGGTTACCTGTTCGGTATGCTGTCTTCGACCCGTCCTTGGTTGCTTGACGGAGCTGAAGGCATCGGTCCCGGATTGGACATTCACTCAGCCACGGAGCCCGCACACGATCAACAAACGCCAGTCGTCTTGTTCGAGGGCTGCGTGATGTCGGGGCTTTTTTCCCACGTACATGCTGCAACACTGCGCACCCTGTCTGTGAACGGGTACGTTTTCTCCGCAGCCCCCGCGCAGGCTTGTTGCGGTGCCCTCCACGAACACGCCGGGCAGAAAGAACAGGCCATTGCGCTTGCCCGGAAGAACGTGGCTGCGTTCGCCGAACATCCAGACAGCATCATTGCCGTGAACAGCGCCGGCTGCGGCGCAATGCTGAAGGATTACGGCAAGCTGCTAGAGGGCGACCCGCTGGAGCAGGAGGCAATTGCCATGGCCGCTCGAGTCCGGGATGTGTCGGAACTACTTGCGGAGCGGGGTCCTCGAACAGGCAAGTCAATGCGGATGCGAGTGGCATATGACCCACCCTGTCATCTGCTACACGCTCAAGGTATCGCCGACGCCCCACTCGCGCTGCTGGACGCTGTACCGGGCCTGGAGCATGTGGAACACGCGGACGCAGAAATGTGCTGCGGCAGTGCCGGCAGTTTTTCGTTCACCCAATCCAAACTGTCGCGCGAAGTCCTAGCAAGAAAGGTGGATTCTATCTTGGCTGCGGAACCCGATATCGTCGCGACGGGAAACCCGGGCTGCATCATGCAGATTGGAGCAGGTCTTGCAGCTGCCGGATCGAAGCTGTCGGTCGTACATCCGATTGAGATCCTCGATCGGTCCTACGCACGCGCAGGCTACTACGACTGACGGCACTCAGGTTATGCAGGAGCATCCTAGATGAAACGATGGGTAGGAGTTGGGCCTGGACTGATAGTCGCAGCAGCTTTCATCGGACCTGGAACGGTGACCACGGCCACCCTCGCTGGGGCCAGGTTCGGCGCAACGTTGCTATGGGCATTGGTTTTCGCCACTGTCGCAACCATCGTGCTCCAGGAGATGAGTGCACGCCTTGGTCTTGCATCGGGAAGCGGTCTCGGCCAGGCGTTGCGTTCGGTGGGCGGACCCCCGTGGCTCGGAATGGCGCTTGCGACTCTCGCTGCACTCGCGGTGGTGGGTGGCGCCGCAGCATACCAGGCCGGAAACCTCACCGGGGCAGGACTGGGTTTGGAATCCGCCACAGGCGTCCCGCTACGCGCATGGGTCTCAATTGGGGCGATACTTGCAGCCGCACTGCTGTGGACAGGGCGGTACAAGTTGGTGGAGAGGGTTTTGGCAGCGTGCGTGGCAGTGATGGGCGTCGTGTTCCTTGCGACTGCGATGCTAGTGGTACCGCACATCGGCGAGGTGCTGGGCGGAATGTTTGTCCCCCGTCTGCCCAGCGGCGCCGAGCTCACGGCTCTGGCACTCGTGGGAACGACGATCGTTCCTTACAACCTCTTTCTCCACGCTGCCGTGGTGCGCGAACGATGGTCCAGTATCGCAGATCTACCGGCTGTGCGCTGGGACCTGATCTTGGCCATTGGGCTTGGGGGAGTCGTTTCGGCGGCAGTGGTGGTGACCGCATCTGCCGCACTGGATGGTGCCGAAGTCAACTCCGCCGCCGACATGGCACAACAACTGAGACCGCTACTGGGGTCATGGGCCGGGCACGCCTTCGCCGTAGGATATGCTGCCGCAGGAATTACGTCGGCGGTCACCGCTCCGCTGGCCGCTGCTTACACGTTGCTGGACGCTTTGGGGAGAAATCGAGAAGTTACGACTCCGTTGGCGCGATCCGTGTGGGCGGGATGCATCGTGGTTGGGGCCGGCACAGCTCTGATTGGGTTCCGACCCGTCCCGCTAATTGTGTTCGCACAGTTGGTGAACGGGTTGGTCCTTCCCATCGTGGCAGTTGTGTTACTCGTGGCGATGAATGACCGAAGACGACTCGGCGACAACGTGAATGGTTGGCTAGGCAACATGGTTGGTACCGCCGTCGTACTACTCTGTTTCGTTCTGGGCACCCGAGCCATCGTTCTCGCCCTGTGACAACTGAGGGGGCGGTGTCCGTATGAGTGTCTTCGTCACAGGCGGAACCGGCTTGGTCGGCAGCCATGTGATCCAGTTGTTGCGCAGCCGCGGACACCAAGTGCGCGCTTTGGTACGGAACGGTAACGGGCAGCAATTAGTCGAGGCCATGGGTGCGACGCCGGTATTCGGGGCTGTTGAGAATCCAGACGCTTGGACTCACGCCGCTGGCGTTGATGCGATCGTGCATGCCGCTGCGATCGTGGTCGCACGGCACGATTGGCTCACTTTCCAATCAATCAACATCGACGGTGCGAAACACGCAGGCATCACGGCATCGGAACATGGAATTCAGCTGGTGCACATATCGTCCGTGGCCGTGTATGGACGAGGTCTCAGATCGACGGCCAACGAGATCGATGAATACTCGACGTTGGCCGACCTGCCGGAGACAGATTACTACGCCCGCTCCAAGCGCCAAGCTGAAGCGACGATAGAAAGCCTAGTGCGGGACAGAGGATTGCAGGCGGTTAGCCTCCGACCATGTGTGATCTATGGAGAGCGCGACCGGACATTCCTTCCCCATGTGGTTCGAATTCTCGACCGTGGGTTTGCACCACTCATCGGCGACGGCTCGAACTCACTCTCCGTGGTGTACGCAGGTAACGTCGCCGACGCCGTCTTGGCAGCAATCGAACATCCGGAAGTAACAGGACCCGTCAACGTGACCAATGATGGAGATGTCACGCAAAGGGAGTTTTACGCTGCGGTCGGTTCCGCATTGGGCAAACGAGTGCGCTTAGTGCGAATCCCCATCCCGGCAGCCTACCTGTTTGCTGCTACCCGACAACGCACTAGACGCGCGCTTGCGCCCAACAAATACGCCGGCTTTGGCCCTGCGGCAGTCAGTTTTCTGACCAACGACAACCCATACACCTCCGAAAGGGCACAACAGGAACTCGAATGGAGACCATCCACGGCACCCTCGGAGGCCATCGCTCGATCAGTACGTTGGTTTACGGAGGCAAGGTGATTCAGCATCGGTTGACATCGACGGGCACAAGCCTCACTGTGTCCATGAGACCCTAACACACGAAACGTTCGCCCGAGTAGAACCGAATGAACCATTTGCAGAGTATAGACCCCGAGATCTTTGGCCTGGTGCAACAAGAAGAGATTCGCCAGAGGAACAAGATCCGCTTGATTCCGTCTGAGAACTACGCGTCTGCCGCTGTCTTGCAGGCAACAGGTACCGTTCTCACGAACAAATACTCCGAAGGCTACGCAGGGAAACGCTACTACGAAGGCCAGGAGTTCATCGACCAGATTGAACGACTGGCGATCGAACGAGCCAAGCAGCTCTTCGGCACAGACCACGCGAACGTTCAGCCCTATTCGGGTTCACCTGCGAACATGGCAGTCTACTTCGCATTCTGCGATCCGGGCGACACGGTGATGGGAATGAGCCTGCCACACGGTGGGCACCTGACACACGGATGGAAGGTGAGTATCACTGGCAAGTACTATCGGTCTGTGCAGTACACGGTCGAAAAGGACACAGCTCTGATCGACTACGAGAAGGTCCGTGATCTCGCACTCGCCGAAAAGCCGAAGCTGATATACGCAGGTGCCACGGCGTATCCGCGTCTACTCGACTTCAGCAAGTTCGGGGAGATAGCGCAAGAGGCGGGCGCAGTTTTCGTGGCAGATATCGCGCACATATCTGGGCTGGTGGCGGCTGGCGTCCATCCGAGTCCGGTACCGCACGCAGATGTGGTGAGCACAACGACACACAAGATGTTACGCGGCCCGCGCGGCGCAATTCTCATGTGCAGAGAAGCACATCAGAAGGCCATCGACAGAGCCGTATTCCCTGGACTTCAAGGGGGCCCGCACAACCATACTACGGCGGCCATAGCAGTTGCTCTCAAAGAAGCTTCAACACCCGAATTCAAAGTGTACGCCGAACAGGTAGTATCGAACGCAACGGCACTCGCCGACGCATTGTTGGCCCATGGATTCGACTTGGTATCGGGCGGTACCGACAATCACCTGATCCTCATAGACATGACCAACAAGGGGCACCCAGGGAAGGTCGTGTCACAGGCTCTCAACACCGCTGGGATCGTGTGTAACTGCAACACTGTGCCATACGATCCACGTAAGCCATTCGATCCGTCGGGTATAAGAATCGGGACCCCTGCCATCACGTCGAGGGGAATGAAAGAGCCCGAGATGAAACAAGTCGCGGCTTGGATGGACCAAGTCGTAGAGCACATTGGCGACGAGGATTTCTTGGACAGTACAGCACGAGATGTAGCTGAGTTCTGCAAGGGCTTTCCACCGCCAGGGTTGGGCAACAACGGATCATTGTAGCGATGACAGGGACGGCCGGGTCGGCGGTGTTGCCGGACAATATGAAGTCGTAACCAATCAGATGAGGGGGCTCACGATGCCGATTTACATCCTCGCGACGCGGCTTTCGCCTGAAGCAACCACCAAGAAGTTCCAACACTACGAGGAAGAGGGGCACTCGTGGTTAGACCTCGTGAAAAAGAAGTGCCCCGAGGTGAAATTCATCAGCCACTACACAATTCTGGGTCCTTGGGATTACCTAGATATCTTCGAAGCACCCAATGAAGAATCAGCCGCTAAAGTGTCGCTCATCACGCAGTCGTGTGGTGCGTCTCGGGCAGAGAGTTGGACGGCGATTCCGTACAGCGAGTTTTCGAAGCTCATGAGGGAGCTGGAAGACTAGATTAACAATCCGTTCAGCGTTTCGACTATCCCAGGAACCTCGCCGATGCTCGCGGCCGTTCGATAGTCGTACGCTCGAAGCGCATCTTCGGAAACGGTCTCGTGCTGCCAGGTCGTGCCGTACGGGATATGTATTGCGTTGCCGCCCATCTCCGCCACAGGCATAACATCCGATTTCAACGAGTCTCCGACCATGACCGCACTGGTGAAGTTGACATCGTTCCTGGTCGCAAGAGCTTTGTAGGTGGACACGGATTTTTCGGCAACGATCTCAACTACATCGAAAAACTCGGCCAATCCCGACCGCGCGAGTTTGGATTCTTGATCGAAAAGGTCGCCCTTCGTTACCAGAATCAACCGATACCTCTCCGCGAGTCGAGCAACTGCCTCTTCAGCGTGCTCGAGGAGGTTCACCGGTGCTTCGAACATTTCCTTACCGAACTGGAGCAAAACGTCTATTTCAGACCCACTGATTCGGCCTTCGGTCAACTCGGTGGCGGTTTCGATCATCGAGAGCACAAAACTCTTGATACCATAGCCGTAGTACCGAAGGTTGCGGATTTCGGTTTCGTAGAGTCGTTCTTGAATCCACTCCGACGAGTGGTAGGAAGCGAGCAGCGCGAGGAACCGCGTTGTCATCTCGGCGAACAACGGCTCGTTGTGCCAGAACA
>CAYTDU010000002.1:10043-35404 GCA_964436395.1 uncultured Gemmatimonadaceae bacterium
GAGCGTATCATCTCCATCCAACAATACGGTATCGATCATGTTCGAAGATACTGCGGTGAACAACAAAGCGGTGCTTACATATAGATTACTGCACCGTGACTGACCGACGAAGCTTCATATCAACATTGTCAGCCGGCGGCGTTTGGTTCACGCGGCCAAGTTGGCTGAAAACGAATACCGGTGCACTTCGGGTGGATGCCGTCCCGACCGTCTTCTTTGCTCATCCAGACGGTGTTAGGAACATGGTCCGGTTCGAGGTAAGCGGTATCGACGCGCCCGCGGGACGACTTCGCGTATTTGATAGAAGTCGCCGCCTGCTCGGGACTGCCGGCTTACTCCGTTCCGGCGATCGACTCTATGGCGAGTTGTGGATGCAGCTCGACGATGCCGTCCGCGCCGTATCCGAGCTCGAAGCACCAGGGTTGCGTGGACCTTTCCGCACTACTCATCGACTCGTGCCGGGACGCCGCTGGACCATTCATCTAATGACGGTTGCCGACCCGGACTCCATTGCAGACACGTTGTCATATCTGCGTCCGAGTCACCGTGCGGTGCAAGCAGCCTTGTACCGCAACTCGCTAGTAACGGTGAATCCGTTTCGTGTGTCTGCCCTGTCGCGGCTTGAACACGTTCCGTTTCTACGAATGGCGGAAAGAGCCCTCGCGATTGAACAAGACTATGCGATACCTGTTGGAACGGCAGCATACATATCTCCCGGAGTGCATCTTCCCAAGACCGGTGCTCTGGCACTTGCCGGAGCTGGCGTTCGGGTTCTTCTACGGGAGCAACAGGAAAGTGAACCATTCGAATGGTGGGACGTCCCCGGTGGCACCAGGCTTCTCGTGATTACGTTACCGAAGGGAAGTACTCCCAGTGCGTTGGGTTTTGGTCTATCTCAAGATGAGATGACCCGTCGTGTGGAGGACTGGCTTTCTTCCGCAGCGCTTCGGTTTTCACCAGACGAGCACACCGGCACTGCCGCAGTTCTGAATGCCAGTGTAGACGACACACTCTCTGCAACGCTCGATACCATATCCACATGGAACTCGAGGTTCGCTTACCCCCGTATTGTTGTTGGGAATCATCGGGTTCTATTCGAAGACCTGGATGCCAACAGGACCGACACCTCCGTGGTCGAGCCCACGTCGATTCACGTACCGAGCGAACCTTCTGGTGACGAGCTGCTCGCCCTGAGGGAAGCACGTGAGAGTTTATCGAACCAGCGCTCGCACGATCTGGCAAGGGTACTGGGACAGGCTGTGGCCTCTGGTTTGACGGAACTCGAAGATGTTGCAGCTCTCTTGGCCACAGCGGTTCCTGGAACCATGGTGTTCAACCCATCTCCTTTTCAGCACTCCGACCTCGTGCCCATGAGCGACGGGAGTGAACGGTTGGCCACGAATGTACCAGGCTTAGGATATGCTTTCTTTCCCGATGTAAGCGTCACCGGGGAGACGAACGGATGGGAATCAATAGACTCAGTGTATTCGGCAGCGGGCCAGCACCTGGAGGTCACGATAGACGAGACTTCCGGGGCGATATCGTCGCTGCTGCAGTTGGCAGAAGGTAAGGAATGGGTACAGCAAGGATCGGGTGGACTGAACGCCGTTCCAGACGCCCGGTTCTTGAAGATCTCGGCTGCACGGGTACCGGACACCGCGACTAGGTTTGTGGTATCTCGGTGGGCACCACGTGTCGGGACATTCACGAGCACAGTAACTGTGTACGATGAGCTGCCATGGCTCAGCCTGGTCAACGAGACCGAAGCTGTGGCCGGCGGGAAAGCTGTCTACCGGTTCCATCTTGATGTGACAGAACCCGACGTATCGTGGGAGGTGCCCGGCGGATACGACAAGTCAGCGCCGCCCGTGCAAGCGATCGAGCATTTGCGATGGATGAGCCTTTCAGGCCAAGACGAAACGCTGATGTTTCGTGGTTTCGATGCACCGTTCGCGTCCGTTGACATCGATGCCACAATCACCAGTGTTGCTCCGCGCGGCATCGCCAGATATCGCTTGGCACCACTGCCGAAGTTTTCCACTGAGGACATGCCGTGGGTTTTCGGATGGAATTCCGAACCCATGATCATTGCCCGGGTGCAGCCAAACGGCAGAGATGTTCTGCCAAGATACGGATCGATGTTCGATGTCGAGCAGGTAGGTGTGACGATCCTCGGCGCAAAACCTGCGGCCGACGGTTTCGGAGCAATCGTCTACCTGCAGGAAACGCTTGGTGTCTCGAGAACGATTTCTTTCGGACCAGGCTTGCTGAAGTTCGGTGGCGCGGAGACGGTTGACTACCTCGAACGCTACCTGGAACAACTGCAACTTGGCGCGGACGGATCGATCCAGTTGGAATTGCCGGCCAATTCGGTAGTTGCATTGAGGCTATCGGTCCTGGAAGTGAGCAACTGACCGTGACAGTTGTTTCACCGAGATTCACTCTGCTCGGTGTTGCTGCTGCGCTGGTGTTTTTTGCATGCGGCACCCCACCCCCGCCAGCCACCAGCGTACCTATGGAATGGCAACCGGTGGTATCCGCCAACAGTCAGCTGCCACCTGGAGTGAGAGCGTACTCCGGCGTAAATGACTCGTTGCCGCTTCGAGCGTGGTACGTACGCATCGACGAACGAGACCCGGGCATCACCACTCGCGTATTCATGTCCGACGACCAGACAGACAATCGCGAGACGGTTTCGAGCTTTGCGCGAGATCTGGGCGCGTGCGTCGCTGTGAACGGTGGATACTTCAACATGAGCGCGACACCGGCACGGCATGGCGGCTTGTTGCTATCGAATGGAGTGCTTCTCGAACCAGCGACTCGGACGGTCACCCGCGACTCCATGCAATACGAAGCCGTTCGCGCCGCCATCGGTTTTATCGGTGAAGAGGTGCAAATCGCTTGGGTTACCACATCCGCAGGTCTCGTTTACAGTTGGCCTGCCCCACCAAACCATCAACCAGGAATACCAGGGGATCCGCTGGACTCTGAGACAGCCACGATTTGGGCTGTGCGCGATGCACTGTCCGCAGGACCCTCGCTGATCAAGGGTGGAAGAATCCGAATAACATCTGATGAAGAGGTGTTTTTTGGATCTTCCATTCCCGATGTCCATCCTCGCTCTGCCGCTGGCCGAACAGAGGACGGCGCACTCCTCGTCATGGTGGTGGACGGACGGCATGAGCTCAGCAGAGGTGTCTACCTGGAGGAGCTGGCGACAATGATGATAGACCTGGGGGTGGTGGAGGCCTTGAACTTGGATGGCGGTGGATCGTCGGCGTTGGTCGTTAACGGCGCACTCCTGAACCGGCCCGGCGGCGGAACCACCGAACGCGAGGTCATGTCAGCACTCGTAACCACCTGCAGGTAGAGTCTAGCGATCTTCACGCAGCCGGTAATGTGGCACTGAAGCCGGATCCTCACCCACGTCCATTGCGGTGAGGCTATCGCGCAGCTCCTCGTTGATCGGCAGCACCATCAAAGGCGTGTGCCATTTCACCACTGCGCCGTCAACCGAGTTAACCACGCTCCCGTTCTCAATTGCACTGGTCGCCTCAGCTAGTGCGAGCCCCGAGACGGCCCTGCTGATGGCCGCGTAGAACCTGGCATCCTCGGTATTCATGAACATTAGGTGGCGCCGACCCAACGCCGCCATGTAGTAGTGCGCGGGTACGAACATTATTCCGTCCAGTCCGATGCGTTCGCACATCACCACCATCAACGCCACGATCTCCGCAAGCAACCCGAGGCCTGGATGTTCCTGGCCGGGTAACCGCGGGCGGGCGGAGGCAAACTGCTTGCGAGGATTCTGGAGCAGCAGCCACTCAGCGTACAAGAATTCCATGCCGCTCATGGTCGACTTGTCTCGTCGCATCCTGAGTTCCATCAGCAACTCACGATGCTGGGCGTCGCCGTACAGCCGCACTGTATGTCCCAACGATGAAGCCAGATGTACGGTGACGGAAGGACATGCGAAGCCTTTTGCGCGCACCTGATTCAGGATACCCAATCGTTCGAGCGTAAGTTCGATTCCGTGCCGCGAGTATTCGCCGAGCACTCTGGTGTCGCGAATCTCGGGCGGCACAATCAGCTGCAGGTCGTCTTCGCTGAGGCTCCAGTCGGCAATGCCCGATACACCGGGATCCGAATGGAGCCGCGCGGGCACCTCGGCCTCCAACCGTCGAAATCGACGGACTATGGTGTCGACATCTTCGGCGGGGTTGAGCTCCGCGCCGGTCATCAACCACGCAATCGACCGAGCAGAGTAGCGCCAGGCGATTTCTCCATATCCACCTCCCAACAAGATCGCGATCGGGATCGGCCGCTTCACTGCCCTGATCGTCTCGATCACAAGTGTATCTCGGTGCAGCAGACCGTCCGCAGAAATGAGCCAATTGCCTAGTTTGTCATCAGCTGCCACATCGGTACCGGCGATGAAAACCACCATTCCAGTGCGGTGCGATTCAAATACCGGCGGCAGTTCTCGCTCGAGTACTTCGAGGTATTGGGCGTCCGTCACGTCCGGACCGAGTGCGACTCTCGTATCGGCCACTGCCGGAAGTGGATCCAACGTTTCATTGTGGATGGAGAAGGTGTGTACCGTCTCATCCTCCGAAAACGCAGCGCGCGTACCGTTACCGTCATGAAGATCGAGATCGATGATCAAAATGGGTTCTTCGAAGCCACTCGACCGCGCCCAGGCTACAGCGATTGCCGCATCGTTGAACACGCAAAAGCCCAAGCCCTTGTCTGGGAACGCGTGGTGAAACCCACCACAGAGGTTTACCACCGTTCCACCATTCCTGAGAGCACCGCGCACCGCCTCGATTGTCCCTCCAGCCGCGGTTCTCTGCGCAGCGATGAGTTCCTGCCAACTGTCCTCATCGGCTCGGAAACCCAGTACTGCTTCCATCGTTTCGTTCTCGTCGAGCCTCTCGAGATACTCCGGTGTGTGTACGCGTGAGATCTGTTTGAAAGAAGCTTGGACGGGGCGCACCAAATCAGAGACGCTGATGAGTCCTTCGTCGTACAGAAACGCCAAGATGCGCTGTGCACGCAGCGGATCGAATGGAACACCAGGCAGCGGATATTCATACGTTGGGTGATATACGAAGCTCGTGCGCGCTCCGCCAAAGAGTCGTCGCGTTCTACGGAGCGCGCGGCGTCCTAACCTCCGGAACAAGCTCATGTGAACAATCTAGTGCCAACACGTAACTGCTGGTGACGAATTAGCGTTATGATTTACTGGTTGAAGGCGTACGCAATTCGATTTCACAGGGAAGACATGAGATAGATGCTGGTACTCGAACTAATACGCGGCTTGGTATTTGGGATATTCGTAATCTGCGCCGCCGTGGCGGTTGGATCATGGGCTGTGATGACGCGACGTATCAGCCCTTTCAGCAAGACCGGCCAGACGATACGCCGCATCAGTGACCCGATACTGAAACCGATTGAGTATTGGCTCCGGCACCGTGGTGGTAATCCCCGCAATGCCGGCTGGTGGTTAATTGCCTGCAGCGTCATCGGTGGTATCGTCGTAATCACGCTAACCGAGTGGATTTTTGTTCAGGCAGCGAGGATTTCGATGGCCAGTCAAGGCGGTTCCAGAGGCATACTGTGGTTGTTGATCGACTCCGCCGGGAAGATCCTGATGTTAGCCCTATTCGCAAGAGTAGTGGGTTCCTGGTTTGGAGTAGGGCGCTTCAACAAGTGGATGCGCCCGGCATATCTGCTAACCGACTGGATCGTCAATCCGCTCAGGAAAATCGTACCGCCCGTTGGAAGAATCGACATCACGCCACTGGTGGCATGGTTCCTGATAATGATCCTCACCAACCTTCTGCTCGGCATGATTTGATGAAACCGGTCTCTCTTCTAGTTCACGTGCTGCCGCGTGCGGGCAAGACCGAGGTTGTTGGTTGGCACGGGGACGCTGTAAAGATCAGGCTCAAGGCCCCGCCCGTGGACGGGGCCGCAAACGAGGAGTTGATCAAGTTTCTGTCGAAGACGATTCGTGTACCGCGCAGTGCGGTTAGAATAGCCAGTGGTGTAACGAGTCGACGCAAACGGATTGAGGTGGATGGCGTGAGTCAACACGAGCTGTTAACGGCGTTGGGTATTTGACTCCGAGATTCGAGAGCAATTCCTCACCCGGGCCACGACGCCCACCTTTCTGCACCGTTCTGTTTGACATACATTTCAGGTTACAGACGTATCACGTGGTGAGTTGCGGCATATTGCAGCCACGTTAAACAAGTCGCTAAAAAGCCTCCTCCGGAGCCTTTTGCGACGGGGGATTTTGTTTTTGGTGGATGGTACGTAGTGAGTGGTGAGTAGGAGAGGAGGGGACATTGACGAATACAGTAGGCGAACGAGTAGTATTGCTGAAAGAGGCAATGAAAAGTCGTATTCTCGTGCTCGATGGTGCCATGGGCACGGAGATTCAGAAATTCGAACTCGTCGAGGCAGATTTTCGTGGTGAAGAGTTTGCCGATCACCAGCAGGATCTGGTGGGCAACAACGACCTGTTGTCCATCACGAGACCCGACGTCATCGAAGAAATCCACGCGGCCTATTTGGATGCAGGTGCGGACATTCTCGGGACCAACAGCTTCGGCGCCTCTTCCATCTCGCAGTCTGACTACGGGACCCAGGCCTGGTCAAGGGAGATCAACATCGCCGCCGCTAGGGTGGCGCGCGAAACCGCAGACAGGTACACGAGACAGGACCCTTCCAGACCACGGTTCGTCGCAGGCAGCATAGGGCCAACGAATCGCACGGCATCGATCTCACCGGACGTGAACGATCCCGGATACCGAAACATCACTTTCGACCAGCTCGTTGCCGCTTACGCTGAACAGGTTGAAGGGTTGATCGTTGGCGGTGCTGATTTGCTGCTGTTCGAGACAGGTTTCGACACGTTGAACTGCAAGGCGGCTATCTTCGCAGCAATGGGGGTTCTCGAAGAACTCGACCGACAAATTCCACTATGGGTATCTGGAACCATCACCGACGCTAGTGGGCGCACACTTTCGGGCCAAACAGTCGAAGCCTTCTGGCACTCGATTCGCCACGCTGATCCTTTTTGTGTTGGTTTGAACTGCGCCCTCGGTGCCAGTGAACTTCGCCCGCACATCGCAGAACTCGCGGCCATCTGCGACGTACCTGTGAGTTGCCACCCGAACGCGGGCCTCCCCAACGAATTCGGTGGATATGATCAGACACCGGACGATACTGCCGAGATATTGGGCGAGTTTGCTCGGAGCGGCTTCTTGAACATCGTCGGCGGATGCTGCGGCACTACCCCGGCACACACAAGAGCCATCGCTGATGCGGTCTCCGGCGTCGCGCCCCGCGACATTCCCGACATCAAGCCGGTTACCCGTCTCTCTGGCCTCGAACCACTCACGATCAGGCCCGATAGTCTCTTCGCCAACATCGGAGAACGCACCAATGTTGCTGGATCCGCTCGATTCAAGCGCCTCATACAGGAAGGTGACTTCGAAACGGCTCTAGATGTCGGTCGGGAGCAGGTGCTGAATGGCGCGCAGATGATCGACGTGAGTATGGATGAGGCACTGCTCGACTCTGAAACTGCGATGACGAAGTTCCTGAACCTCATTGCTTCCGAGCCGGATATCAGCCGAGTACCCGTAGTGATCGACTCGTCGAAATGGTCCGTCATCGAGGCTGGCCTGAAGTGCCTACAGGGCAAAGGTGTAGTGAACTCCATCAGCCTCAAGGAGGGCGAAGAGGTCTTCGTAGAACGTGCGAAGGCGATTCGCAGGTACGGCGCGGCTGTGATAGTGATGGCATTTGACGAAGAAGGTCAGGCAGACACAGTCGATCGCAAGGTCGAAATCTGCACGAGAGCTTATGGGATATTGACGGACCAAGTGGGCTTTCCGCCGGAAGACATTATTCTCGATCCCAACGTCTTCGCGGTTGCAACTGGCATCGTTGAACACAACCGGTATGCAATCGAGTACATCGAGGCCTGCCGCATCTTGAAACAGACGTTGCCACACGCACTCCTAAGTGGCGGAGTCAGCAATGTCTCGTTCTCTTTTCGAGGAAACAACGTGGTGCGTGAGGCGATGCACGCATCGTTTCTATATCATGCCATCAACGCCGGCATGGACATGGGCATAGTGAATGCCGGCCAACTCGCAGTATACGATGACATTCCCGACAATCTCCTCGTTGCAGTCGAAGACGTTTTGTTCGACCGCCGAACGGATGCAACAGACAGGCTGGTCGTGCTAGCAACCACGCTAAGAGCCGAAAAAGCGGAAACACGAGACGATCCCAAGTGGCGCAACCTGCCTGTCGAGGAGAGGCTGTCGCACGCCCTCACGGAAGGTCTCATCGCCTTCATCGAAACCGACGTGGAAGAAGCTCGATTGGCAGCCGACCGAGCTCTAGATGTCATTGAAGGCCCGCTGATGTCGGGCATGAATCGCGTGGGTGACTTGTTCGGAAGCGGCAAGATGTTTCTACCCCAAGTGCTGAAATCAGCACGGGTGATGAAGAAGGCCGTCGGTTATCTGACACCACACATAGAATTGGAACGCGAACGGGACGAATGCGTTCAGAGGTCCGAGGGCAGACTCGTGCTCGCCACCGTCAAGGGAGATGTACACGACATCGGCAAGAACATCGTTGGAGTCGTGTTGGGATGTAACAATTTCGAGATCATGGACCTCGGTGTGATGGTGCCTGCAGAGGAGATAATCGAGACGGCACGACGTGAATCAGCCGACGTCATTGGCCTCAGTGGTCTCATCACGCCGTCTCTCGATGAAATGGCGCACGTGGCACAGGAAATGGAGCGCGTCGGTCTGGACATCCCTTTGCTGATCGGCGGAGCAACCACGTCTAGAGCCCATACCGCTACCAAGATCGAACCACACTACGGTGGACCGACCGTGCACGTCAACGATGCATCTCAGAGCGTAGGTGTCGTACGGAGCTTGTTGACCAATGAATCGAAGGTCGAGTTCGTGAGGAACGTCCGCCGTGATTACGCGAAGGTTCGCGAATCACGCATGGCACAGGCCAGAAGCAAGACGACCATACCTCTGGCGGAAGCGCGGCAGAACCCGGCCCACATCGCGTGGAACGGCTACGATCCGCCGACTCCCTCGAAACTCGGCATTGAGGTGTTCGACAGCTACCCAATCAGCGAACTTGCCGGGTACATAGACTGGGGTCCGCTGTTCAAGGCCTGGGAATTGAAGGGAAGGTTCCCTCAGATACTAGACGACCCCAAATCCGGCGATGTCGCGAAAAAGCTGTTTGATGACGCGCAAGTACTCCTGGATCGGATTGCGGGCGAAGGACTTCTCACTGCAAAAGGAACGTTTGGGCTCTTTCCAGCGAATACCGTTGGTGGCGATGATGTGGAGATATATGCCGACGCGGATAGGAAAGAGGTGCACGCAGTCGCACGCCACCTGCGCCAGCAAATAGCCAAACCGCGAGGGCGGCCGAACTACTGTCTCTCCGACTTCGTGGCTCCCAAGACTACCGGCATCCCCGACTATGTCGGCGCCTTCGCCGTCACCGCGGGCGTTGGTATCGAAGATCTATGCGCGGAGTTCGAATCGGATTCTGACGACTATCGCAGCGTGATGAGCAAGGCGCTGGCGGATCGCCTTGCCGAGGCGTTTGCCGAGCGGCTTCATGAGAGAATCAGAAAGGAATTCTGGGGATACTCACCGCAAGAGGATTACACGAACGAGTCGCTGATAAGCGAAGAATACGTTGGGATACGCCCCGCACCCGGGTATCCCGCATGTCCCGATCATAGCGAAAAGGTCCTGCTATTCGATCTGATCGACGTCACCGGCAGCATCGGCATCTCCCTGACAGAATCCTGTGCGATGTACCCTGCAGCATCCGTGAGTGGGTGGTATTTCTCTCATCCCCAATCTGCTTATTTCGGGCTAGGCAGGATTGGGCGCGATCAGATCGAGGATTACGCGATTCGCAAGAACATGGACGTCGCAGAGGTGGAGCGCTGGTTGGCGCCAAACCTAGCATACGATCCGAAATCTCCGGGATAGGCCAGCACATGCAAATCTATCCCTGAATCATTTGCGTATTGCTGCGGGTGCCGGCTATTGTAAGGGTTCGGACTTTTCCGGCACTCACACGCATTCACATCTCATTCCAGATGTGGTGTGCAGCTTGCAGCAATGGAACCGATGCACGTACCTCGGGGTTCCATCGGAAAAGGACGCGCAAAGGTCAGGCGGAGGACGTATATGAGACATAGGCGATTAGCGATCGGGATAACGGTTGTATTCGTGGCTTTCTTTTCGGGCGGGTGGCTGCTTCAACAGCCCGGCGCTCCGCGCTCCGACAATCCCAACAAGGAACGACTCTTCGAGGAGATTGTCGCCTACGTATCGCAATACTACGTTGACACGCTCGACACTGGGGACCTTTACGAGTTGGCGATCGAGGGCATGCTCGAGCGCCTGGATCCGTACACATCATACCTGCGCCGGGAGGGATACGAAGCGCTGAGCCTTAGCACGACGGGCAACTACGGAGGAGTGGGAGTACGCATCGAATCTCGTGACGGATGGATTACCGTGGTTGGTCCGTTGCCGGACACCCCGGGTGATCGAGCCGGTATAGTTTCGGGAGACCTGATCGTCGAGATCGAAGGTCGGTCAACCAAGGATTGGCAGACGCAGCAAGCCGCTGATCTGATGCGGGGGCCTCCAGGCACCGAAGTTCGCCTCAAGATCGCCCGCGCAGGCATACCGGAGCCCCTGGAATTCGTAATCACGCGCGCCCATATCCATGTGAATTACGTTGAGGGAAAAATCAACGTCGCGCCCGGTATCGGTTATTTGAGTCTCACGTCCGTGAGCCAGACAGCATCTCAAGAACTGAGTGAAGCAATCGAAGATCTTCGCGCCCGCGGGGCACGGGCGCTGATACTGGATCTCCGCAACAACCCGGGGGGGATAGTACAACAGGGCGTCGCGCTCGCCGACCTGTTCCTCGACCCAGGAGAGGTAGTGGTTGATATGCGCGGTCGAGCACCTGGAGAATCGCACATCCTAGGAACAACGCGACCAGAGCGTTGGCCTGATCTGCCTCTGGTGGTGTTGATCAACCGCGGCACTGCGAGTTCAGCTGAGATCCTCGCCGGCGCATTGCAGGACCACGATCGTGCTCTCCTGTTGGGAACTAGGAGCTTTGGGAAGGGGGTAGCCTACAGGGTATTCCAGCTTTCTCCGACCGAAGCAGTGACAGTCACGACTTCCCGCTGGTTCACCCCGAATGGGCGTTCGATCGACCGCCCGCAGTATCGGTTCGCGCGTGGCGGCGTCGTCGCTCGCGCCTCAGCAGCTGATTCGGCACCCCAAGACTCCGTATTCTATTCAGACGCCGGTCGCCTTTTGGATGGCGGCGGAGGAATTCGCCCCGACATCGAGCACCCCGACACGCTCACCGACGGCGAGCAGGCATTTGTGCGTGCCCTTGGAGGCGACATTCCCAAATACACCGATGCTCTCGCTCGTTACGCCTTGGATATCAAAGGCGATGGCTCAGTCACGAGCGCGGATTTCACTGTCTCACCTGCAATGCTCTCTGAATTGCTGACCCGCGTGCGCGACCGTGGTGTCGAGCTACCGGACTCCATCTGGGCTGCCGCAAGCGATCTCATCGGATCCCAGCTTGGTTTCGAAATCGCACGTTACGTGTTCGGTCGCTCAACCGAGCTAGTGCGGCGCGTGCGCTCAGACGAGCAGGTGGCTGCCGCCATCGAGCTGCTACAGGGCGCAACCACACAGCAAGACCTTTTTCATGCAGCTCGAAATCAGTAATTAGACACGCAGGCCATCGGACCTTAGAAAAGCGCCGCTTCTCGCAGAATCGCGGCGCTTTTTCTGCGTTATTGGACGTCAATCTCGGTACTGATAACCCTTGACTTTGTAATACAAAGTACTTTATGATATCTGGCATGAGAAGCGCTGACACACATGGAATAGTTACTGCGGAAAGGGCTCTTGACGGGAAATGACTAACGAACAAGGTGAGTTCCAATGTCTAGAGTGTGGCAGAACGTTTCACTCGCTTCGCGCTCTGCACTCTCACGAATCACTCACTGAAGTGCAGACCATCGCAAATCGTCTTTGTGCCATGTCACCTGGCCGCTGCCGGCCCAACCGGATTTCGGGAAGGTGCGAGACACATACCGATGAAGCGCGCGCGCAGCTTCGAGAGAGGCAGCGGTTGCGTTACATCGAGATTGGTAGGGACATTCCCCTTCCTCTCAGAACCAATAGGCGCCGGCCAGCTCTAGCTCGGCTCGTTGAAGCGTGTAAGGCTTGACCCTGTCAAACTGGCGGTGAACCGAGAATTCCACACTGTTCGCTCATGGGATGGTTGATCCCACAACCGAACACAGCCACTTTCCCAAGAAGTTCTCAATACTAGCGTAACACTCTACCAAATAAGCAGTTACAGCAGCTTATCCACCTGGCATGCCCGTTGCCAATGAAACTGATAGCAGTGACCGCTCGTCAACTACAATGTTGGTAGGCCAACAGGGAGAACCTGGCCGTGGATATCGCAAGAGAACCACCACCAAAACGCAAAAAATACATACCGTGGGCCATCGCGCTGGTAGCGATTGTCGTCACGACAATCGGATTGTCTAGGCTCAAACCGGCAGCTCCTACAGTCGATCGTGCCACCATCTGGATGGACACCGTCGAACAGGGTTTGATGCTCATTCGTGTGCGCGGACCGGGGAATCTGAGACCTGAACAGATCCGCTGGATTCCCGCGTATGTTCAGGGAAGGGTGGAGCGGAAACTGGTGCAGCCTGGAAACAGAGTCGCGGCGAACACGATTCTGGTTGAGTTAAGCAACCCCGATGTACAATTGGAGCTGCTCGAATCGCAGCGTCAGCTTTCCGCAGCTCAGCAGCAGCTGGTAATGCTCCGATCCAACCTGCAGACACAACGTCTCAACCAACAGAGTTTGATTGCGCAGGTGAACGCTCAGTATCTGTCTGCGCAGCGGAATGCTGAGGCTCTAGCTGAACTTGCCACCAAGGGTGAGGGGTACGTTTCAGAGGTAGAGCTGCAAAACGCTCTCGAACAGGAGGAAGAGTTCGAGACTCGCCTGGATCTCGAGAAGCAGCGTTTGGAAATAATGCGGGAATCCGAAGAGCCACAGCTCATAGTACAACAGGAGCAAATTGAGCGCCTTACCGGCATCGTCGCATTCCAGCAGAGGCGGATCGCCTCCATGCAGGTCCGCGCCGGCATCGATGGCGTATTGCAGGAGATGGATTTGGAGGAGGGGCAGTGGGTGATGAACGGCCAGACTCTGGCTCGCGTTGTGGTGCCGGAACGTCTCATGGCCCGGCTCCGGATCCCTCAAACTCAGGCTCGAGATGTTGCGCTCGGGCAGGACGCATTGGTCGACACCCGAACCGATACCATCATGGGTCAGGTAATCCGCATCGACCCCGCAGCGCAAGACGGTGTCGTCGAGGTAGACGTGTCGCTCCCAGCAGAACTGCCCCGGAGCGCTCGTCCCGGTCTGGCAGTTGAAGGTATCATCGAACTCGAGCGGCTGGAGGATGTGCTTTTTGTGGGCCGCCCTGCATATGGCCAGGCTCACAGTACTGTCGGCCTATTCAAGCTGGTTGATGGCGGCGGATATGCCGAGCGGGTCAATGTGCGCCTCGGCCGCAGTTCCGTGAACACGATTGAAATCGAGGAAGGTCTCCGTATCGGGGACGTAGTTATCCTCGTTGACATGTCGCAGTGGGATGCGTACGACCGGGTAAGAATCCGGTAACATCGAGAGGAAACACTCCATGGCAGAACAGAACGAAACGTTGATCAAACTCGAAGGCGTGAAGAAGGTGTTCTTCACCGAGGAGGTGGAGACGCATGCGCTGGCAGGCATCCATCTCGAGATAACCGAAGGAGAATATGTCTGCATCGCCGGACCGTCAGGGTGCGGAAAGACAACACTGTTGTCGATCCTCGGTTTGCTGGACACACCGACCGATGGGCAGTACACGCTCGCTGGCACACCCGTGGCGAACATATCTGCGTCACAGCGTGCACGGATCCGGAACCGGCAGATCGGCTTCATCTTCCAGGCGTTCAACCTGATTGGCGATCTGACGGTATTCGAGAATGTAGAGCTGCCGCTCACCTATCGCGACATGCCGTCTGCCGAGCGCAAGAAGCGCGTACAAGAGGCTCTCGAGCGAGTTGGAATGTCGCACCGCATGAAGCACTACCCGTCTCAGCTCTCAGGTGGTCAACAGCAGCGTGTGGCAGTTGCACGGTCGGTCGCCGGCGATCCGGCGATTCTACTGGCAGACGAGCCAACAGGAAACCTCGACTCGACCAACGGTGAAGCCGTGATGGAGTTGCTGCGCGATTTGCACCGCGAGGGAGCAACCATTTGCATGGTCACCCACGACCCCCGCTACGCGGCGCATGCTGATCGCACTATCCACCTGTTTGATGGCCGAGTGGTTGAAGACGAGTCTGGCGAAACCGCTAAGGAACTCGGACACAAACTCGAGGAAAGCGGTTTCGAGATGACATGATAAGCGGTGGGCCGATTTAATAGTGACCCGTAGGCGGCGGCCGCGGGTCACTGGCTCACACGAACATACTCAGGGCAGCCACGTCTGATGGATGTTTTGTGTCCATTGGTTTGGCTGTCTTTTGTCAATCCTCCTGCTCGGTACCGCAACGAAGTGCTGATATCCACCATTATGACAAAGTGTCCGATTTTGGGATTTTCCCTTACCAGGATTGGACACAGCGTCAATCGCTGTTGGCGTAGACCATATCGTAAGTAATTGTATATCATAATGTTACACTCGTTTAGTGCTTGGGCACCGATATTGCACTTAGGTATTTACATGAAAATGCGAGGCCAGACGAACCTGTGCAGCTCAGCGCCGCAGAGCGGAACGCCACCGGGTGAACAATCCGGATCTGTTGCTGTGGCGCGCATGCTTGCTCGTCTGTCCGACCGCTATGCTATTGACCGCCGGATCGGGAGCGGCGGTACAGGTGTCGTATATCTGGCGAGGGATGTGAGCCTCGGTCGCCAAGTCGCAATCAAGGTGTTGCATCCGGGAGTAGCTCGCCTGTTGAGGGACGACACATTCAGGCGTGAGATCCGACTGACGGCATCCCTACAGCACCCCCATATACTTCCGGTTTTGGACTCCGGATGCGTCGACGGAGCTTTCTATTTCATCACTCCGTATCTGGGAGAAGGATCGCTACACGACCTAATCGAGCGCGAGGGACGGCTTCCGCTCAGATCCGCCATTCGAATTGCCGTGGACGTGCTCGAAGCGCTCGAACACTCTCATGCTAACGGCATTGTACACTGCGATTTGAAGCCGGAAAACATCCTCTTGTCCAATGGACATGCCATCCTGGCCGATTTCGGCATCGCCCGCACGGCAGTGGGAATTGCGTTGAAGGACCGTGACACGGTTTCAGGTAGTCCTGCGTATATGAGTCCAGAGCAGGCCGCAGGCGACGACATGCTGGACGGGCGAAGTGACATCTTTGGTCTTGCTTGCGTCCTATATGAGATGCTGGCGGGCAAACCGGCCTACACCGGTCCTCATGCGCTGGCGATAATCGCGAAGCGATTCCAGGCTCCAGCGCCGAGTTTAGCAGATGAGTGTCCATCGGTGCCGAGGGGAGTATCGTTTGCGATAACCAAGGCTCTAGCGGTTGACCCCGCTGCCAGATACCAATCGGCCGCCAGCTTTGCATCTGCCTTGATACGCCATGTATCGGGACGAAAGATGCCTTTGCGTCGCGGCTTCGGACGGAGCAAATTCGGACGAGCAGTGGCGAGGCTTGCCAAGAGCGCGGTCTTCGCGGTTGCCCTGTTTTTGGCGGCGTGACGTTCCAGGAAAAGCCGCAAGCCGGTTGTAAAGGGTGTGGCGCATCATGGGCCGGCGGCTAAGATTCCACGTAACTCATTAATTCAAGGCTTGAGGCATGATATCACTGCGGAATGTAGAGAAGTTCTACCCACTCGGAGCCACCAAACAGTTCGTGCTCCGCCAGATCACCTTAGATATCCACCCGGGAGAGTTCGTCACCATCATGGGCCCCTCTGGTGCAGGCAAGTCTACGCTGCTCGGCATCTTGGGTATGCTCGACGGTGCATGGGCGGGAGAGTACTACTTCGTGGACAACGCGGTACACGAACTGAAGACCAAGAAGCGCAACGAACTACACAAACAATACATCGGGTTCGTATTTCAGCAGTACCACTTGCTCGACAACCTCACGGTCTACGAGAATCTCGACATTCCTCTCTCCTACAGAAACGTGCGCAGGTCTGAACGACAGGCCATCGTCGCGGACATGCTCGACAAGTTCCAGATCGTTGGAAAGAAAGACCTCTACCCGACTCAGCTTTCTGGTGGGCAGCAACAGTTGGTGGCCGTTGCGAGGGCGATGGTCTCGAGCCCAAAGCTCATCCTTGCGGATGAGCCGACCGGCAGTCTCCACTCCTCACAGGGAGTGATGATCATGGACTTGCTCAAGAGTCTCAACCAGGAGGGCACCACTATAGTCCAGGTCACTCACAACGAGGATTACGCGAAATACGGCAATCGGATCATCCAACTCCACGACGGTTGGATCGTCGACAACTGAATCGACAAAGCGCACAATGACAAACACAGCGTCTCCTCGAATCCTGATCGCAGACGACCAGCGAGATGTGCTCGAAGCATTGCGGCTGCTGCTGAAGGGTGAGGGCTTTACGATCGAGACCACAACGTCGCCCGCGGGAGTGCTACGCGTGGTCGAGAGCAAAGATGTCGACGCCGTCCTAATGGACATGAACTACACGCGTGACACCACGTCAGGCCTCGAAGGCATGGACCTGATCTCTCGTCTCCAGACTATGGACTCGCATTTGCCGATAGTGGTCATGACCGCGTGGGGCAGCGTAGACGGGGCGGTGGAGGCGATGCGCAGAGGCGCCAAAGACTACGTAGAAAAGCCCTGGGACAACGCGCGGCTAATGGCAACGCTCAGGACACAGGTCGAATTGGGCCGCGCCTTGCGCAAAGCCCATCGCCTCGAGGGAGAAAACAGGCTGCTCAGGAAAGAGGGATTGCCGGAGTTCATCGCGCAGTCCCGTGCAATGAGACCGGTGCTCCAGATTATCGAACGGATAGGCCCTTCCGACGCCAACGTACTGGTGACCGGGGAGCACGGAACAGGCAAAGAGGTAGTAGCGCATTGGCTGCATGCTTCGTCCACACGAGCCTCCAAATCGCTGGTTGCCGTGAATGTGGGTGGGCTCCCTGAGGGTGTCTTTGAGAGCGAGCTGTTCGGTCATGTGAAGGGTGCATTTACGGATGCAAAAACCGACAGAGTCGGTCGATTCGAATTGGCCAACGATGGTACGCTCTTTCTCGATGAAATAGCCAATGTACCGCTCAAGCAGCAGGCCACACTCCTTCGCGCGCTCGAAACCGGGGAAGTTCAGAGAGTTGGATCATCCAAGACTCGCAAGGTGAACACTCGAGTCATATCAGCGACCAACGCAGATCCACAAGCCGAAGTTGCCGCGGGTCGTTTTCGCGCAGACCTGTTGTATAGGCTGAACACGGTTGAGATTCATCTTCCTCCTCTCCGAGAACGGCGTGAGGACATTCCGCTCTTGGCACAACACTTTCTCGAACGGCAGGCGAAGCGTTACAGAAAACCCAAGGCGGGCTTCTCTGAGGATGCATCGCAGGCTCTATTGGACCACCCATGGCCGGGCAACATCCGCGAACTCAGACATGCCGTTGAGCGCGCGGTGCTGCTCGCCATGGACGATCACGTTCGAGCGCACGACCTCGGACTCGTGACACCAACTGAAGGTAGCGGCGGCATTGACGATCTGACGCTGGATGAAGTCGAGAAGATTCTCATAGAGAAAGCCCTCCAACGTCATGAAGGCAACGTCAGCCAAGCTGCTGATGCGCTCGGACTGAGTCGCAGCGCTCTATATAGGCGGCTCCAACGACACGGCCTATGACAAACCCACAGGGGACGAGGAGGCCTGGAATATCGTATGACCTCCTCATCCTCGGTCTAGCTCTCCTGGCCGGTCTCCCCGGAAGCTCAATCGCCCTGATCCTGCTGTGGTTTGGTGAATACTCTGCTAGGTTGCAGTGGACACTTACTGTACTCATCGGCGTCGGTTGGTTCAGCTTTGCGGTAATCCTGCGCGAACGTGTCGTGCGTTCGCTGCAAACACTCTCCAACATGCTGGCCGCTCTCCACAAGGGTGACTATTCGATGCGGGCGCGGGGTATCGGCAGCAGCAGGGACTCGCTGGGATTGGCGCTGTTGGAGGCGAACACTCTAGGCGAAACTCTACACCAGCAGCGTCTTGGGGCACTCGAGGCTACGGCTCTGCTCCGGAAAGTCATGGAGGAGATCGACGTCGCCGTGTTGGCTTTCGACGACGGTTCGACGCTTCGACTCGTCAACAGAGGGGGAGAACGCCTGTTTGGCAAATCTGCTCTCAGCCTGATAGGGCTCTCTGTCGCGGACCTCGGAGTAGAAGACTGCCTGGAAGGCGATGCTCCACGCCTGCTGGAGCGCGCATTCCCTGGTGGATCGGGGCGTTGGGAGGTGAGAACCAGCACATTCCGTCAAGGCGGACGCCCACATCAGCTGTTGGTGCTCACAGACCTTAGCCGGTTGTTGCGAGAAGAGGAGCGCCAATCTTGGAAGCGGTTGATCCGCGTGTTGAGTCACGAGATCAACAACTCGCTTGCACCAATTCGGTCTATTGCCGATAGCCTACAGGCGATAGTGAAACGCGACGAACGTGACAATGAGAGCAACGACGATCTGCAACAAGGGCTATCGATAATCGCATCTCGATCCGACGCGTTGAGCCGCTTCATGGCATCCTACGCTCGCCTGGCGAGGCTGCCCCCACCGGTCCTGGCGGAACTGGACGTCGGGACCTGGCTTACGAGGATTGCGGCACTCGAAACTCGCACACAGATCGAGGTGGTAGAGGGCGCCAGCATTCAAATCCAGGCTGACGGCGATCAACTCGATCAGCTGCTGATTAATCTCATTGACAACGCGGTGGATGCAGCGGAGGAAACCGGCGGCGGCGTTTCCATACGTTGGTCGGTACAAAACGGTTCTGTAGAGGTCGTTGTCGAAGACGAAGGCCCCGGTGTTCAGGAATCCTCAAACTTGTTCGTGCCATTTTACACCACCAAATCGAAGGGCTCGGGAATCGGGCTGGCGTTATGTCTCCAGATAGCTGAAGGGCACGGTGGTACCATCACGCTCGAGAATCGGGATGATAGGTCGGGTTGCAGAGCAAGACTCCGCCTGCCAATCGCGGGACCGGCATCACAGGCTCGCCGCGAGGAAAGTAGTGCCTGACCGCTTGACTTTGAGTTCGCCCTCGCCAATGGTTCTCAAGTGGCATGGTACACCCTTTGCGTTGCAAAGTAGGTTAGGGTTGCAGTGGGCACCCTTAAACCCTGGTAATCGGGCGAAGATGCGACAGTTCGGCAACCAACGCGGTTTTACGATCATCGAACTTGTCATGGTGCTGGTGGTATCGTCTATTCTGGTCTCATTTGCGATACTTAGAATAGCACCCACGTTGGAGAGTGCCCGCGTGCGTCGGTCGGCCGCCTTGATCGCCACTGATCTGCAGTACGCCCAAATGATTGCAGCCCGCCAGCGTCGCCCCGTTGTCATCATTGCAAGTGAAGCTTTGCGTGGATACATGATCCGAGACGCTGCCTCAACCACAGTCTATCGCGAAGCGTACATGGGCAACGACACCGATTTCAATCTCGATCAGCTCGAAGCTGACCCGACCACCTTAGAGATTTTTCCCAACGGCGTGGTGAGAAGTGCGGGAAGCTACACTGTGAGGGTGAACACGGTACAACGGCGCGTGCGAATAACCCGTGCGGGCCAGGTGCGTATCACCAGTGTCCCATAAGCTAGTCACCAACAGCAGGGGCCTGTCACTGCTCGAAGTGGTGGTAGCAATCACCATTCTGAGCGTTGTCATCCTCGCGCTGGGCACTTTGATGTTTCAGATCGCGGGACACACCCGCGCCTCGGCGGGGGTTGCATATCGGAGTGCCGCATCCGAGTCTGCGGCAGCTTGGTTGCACGGGCTGGATTGGGACAGCCTCCCATCGGCTACAGGATGCACCGACAGCCTGACTTCCGGGCTGCTCGAATACACACGTTGCGTCGAACTTCTCACGAATACGCCACGTTACCGCCTCGCGCGCATCACGATATCGCCCACGGGAGTTCTCCAGTCAGCTGTGTCTCCCGATACTATCACGGTGGAACGCACACATGTCCGTTCGCCTTCCCCGTTTGGCTTCGAATGAACCGCAGCGGTTTCACACTGATAGAGCTGCTGTTGGCAATGACGCTAACGGCGATATTGGCAACCGCATTGGTGCGTATTCTGCTCAGTGATTCGCGCTTTGTGAGCCAGCAGGACTCGATGATGGCTGCGCGAAACACCGCTCGCGCGGCGCAAAATGTCACGAGTGTTGAACTGAGGATGGTATCGGACGGGGGGTTGATCGCAGCGGCGCCGGAGAGTGTGCAGGTACGAGTCCCGTATGCATTTGGGGTTGCGTGCGGCATCTCTGGAGGTGCACGGATTGCCTCCCTGATGCCCGCTGATTCACTCATGTACGCCTCCGCGAGCCCGATGGGTATCGCTCGACGTTTGCCGGGAGGCAACTATACTGTCCGCGAGGGCATCACCGTCGCTTGGACGACAGATACCGCTACGTGTGTGACAGAAGGGATCAGCCGGGTGCCGAACGGGAACTGGATCTCCATATCGCCGGCCGGTGCCGCACCGAACGGATATCTCTTCTATCTTTACCAGACAGTGGCGTACCGGTTCAGTGCATCGTCCGAATTGCCTGGGCGAATAGGATTGTGGAGGCGGGTGAACAACGGGTCTTACGAGGAGATGGTGGCACCGTTTGATTCGACCGCGCGCTTCCGGTTCTTGGTGGGGGCTAACCCGCAGCCAACAGATGTTGTGCCTGCTGATCTCTCCACAGTGGCAGGATTGGAGTTGATGCTCACGGCCCAGAGTTACGTGATACCGCAGGGCAAGTCCACATATTCGACGTTTGAACTGCCGGTCCAAATACAGTTCCTGAATCGGGCGAACTGACTATGCCGTCTATGCACGACCAACGCGGTTTCGCTCTGCCACTGTCTATATTGGTCGTCACGGTTATGACGATGCTGATTGCGGCCGCACACGTTCGTGTGCGAGCCGACCGGGTCATTGCCGAGAGCAGTGGTGCTACCATAACGGCGTTTGCAGTGGCCCAAAGCGGTCTGCACAGGTACTTCGCCATTTACGAAGACAGCACGAGCGCCCCTCCGGACGGCGACTCTTTGCGCGTGAACGTGCCCCAGGGATACGCCGACGTGCGAGCGTTCAAGGTCAAGAGTTCACCCGACTCGTCGGAACACGAGTTGTTCATTGTCAGGTCAACCGGACACCTCATCGCACCGACGCGCGGCTCCGACCCTCAAGCGCAGCGTACGGTGGCCCAGTTTGCACAGTGGCAGAATGCGAGCATGCATGTCAGCGGGGTTTTCACTGCAGCAAATGACTGGGTAATAGGTCCATCTACGGATGTTGACGTGCGAGGATGGGACCACTGCGCTCCTGCTGCCCCTACTGTGACAGGTGTACGGACAACGGCGGCAAGCACACTTATTTCTGCGGATTTTGACGAAATCAGCAGCCTCATCAAGAGTGGCACCGGCCAATATGTCGCGGACTCCACTCGAATCAATTGGGCGTCAATTGTCGGCGGACAATTCGAAGCGGACTACGACTACTTTCCGGGCTATGATGCCTCATATCCCACCATACGCATCACGGGAGACACGACGATCACCGATCTCTTTGGATTGGGTCTGCTCATCGTTACAGGCAACCTCACTTTGACTGGATCGGTTCTCAACTGGAGAGGCGTGGTGTTGGTAGGCGGTGGGCTCACGGTCAATGTTGCGGCCGGCGTCTTCGGCTATGTCCGTGGCATCACTGCAACGGGATTGAATGCACAACTCGGATTTTCACCAACAGCGAACCAGATCAGCGGTGGATCGCTCCTAGATTTCAACTATCACCAGTGTGAAGTCGAGAACGCACTGAACTCCTTGATTGGTTTTGTTCCACTGCCTAATACTTGGGTCGACAATTGGGCCATGTATTGAGTTTCACCGGGATTTGATCGCTTCGTCATCCCATCCCCGATAGGCGACCAAACCCTCCCGGCGAAACACTCTCACTAGGTGTCCAAGTCTTTCTTCGGCAGGGTGCACATCTTCCCCAAACTTCTCTCGCAACATCTCGGCCACCTGCCCTACCGTGTGCTCGCCGTCTAATCTGAGCCATGCAAAACTCCCTACCGCATCGAGTCGGATCCGCGTTGCAGACAGCAAATAGAGCAAGCTGCTGATCAAACTCCGCAAGCCGCGTCGCCGAGGTCTCGGACGAATAACTACAACGCGTTCAGCTCTTTTCTCCCACTCGGCGAGCCTGACGGGAGTTACCTCCAGGAGATTTACGGATTCGAGATCGTCCCGACGCCTACGTCGCCACACCGGCAGCACCTCCGCAAAAAGCCGCCTGCCAAAGCGTCAGGCGGCTTTCGTGAACAAACATTGATCGGTCTGCGCTACTGTTCCCGCATCTTGTTGATAGTGAACCAGGCAAGCAGGAATGCCACCAGCGGATACGCGATGAAACTCAGAAGCAGGCTCGGCGCGAATCCGAACGTCAGACTCTGGAAGCTCAGCAGCGATGGCATGAAGTCTCCGCCGATCACGAGCAGTGCGAGGACAACGGCCATCAGCGACTCACCAGCGATGAACCCGGATGATAGCAAGATCCCGGTGTTGTTTGCTCGAGTCGTTTCTTCTTCAGTGGCGCCAGACGCCTTGAGCCTCAGCTCGAACAGCCACTTGATCAGACCGCCAACGAAGATCGCCGAAGTTGATTCAAATGGCAGATACATACCTACAGCAACGAGCATAGGGGCCGGAGCGTTGATAAGAATGAGACCAACGGCCAGGAACATACCGGCTATCACGAGCGGCCACGCCATCTGACCGGCAACGATGCCCTGTGCCATGAGTGCCATCAGACCTGCCTGCGGGGCCGGCAGTGCAGCAGAGCCGATCTCATATGCACGGTGGAGTGCCATGAGTGGGAAAGTGAGCACTAGCGCTGCGAATACCACTCCAATGAGCTCACCGATCTGCATCTTGTAAGGCGTACCACCCAGGATGTGTCCCACCTTGAGGTCTTGCATCATGTCGCCGGCGATGCCAGCGGCGCAGCACACGATACCGGCAACGGCCAGCACAGCAGCCACTCCACGCACGTCCGTCAGGCCGAGCACCACCATGAGGACAGCCGCGATGATTAACGCACTGAGTGTGAGACCCGAGATGGGATTGTTCGAACTGCCAATGAGCGCCACCAGGTAACCAGCGACAGCGGCGAACAGAAAGCCGATTATGACCATTACCACGGTCAGGGTAAGCGCTCCAACAACCGAATGCGAGAAGTGGAGATACAGGAAGAAGACGGCCACGGCCGCTACAGCCACACCAACGAGGACTTTCTTGAGATCGAGATCGATTTCTGTGCGGTCTGCTGAGCCAGCGTCACCTGTAGCGCCAATGTTCTTCAGCGCTTTCGAAATGCCGGCAACCAGAGAATTCCGTAGGTTCCACAAAGTGTAAAAGGCGGCCACTATCATCGTGCCGACCGCCAGCGGTCTGACCTGGTTTGCCCATACAGAGTTGGCCAGGTCGAGCATCCCTGAATCGGGTCCGAGGGCTTCGGTCAAGCCCGGGTTGAGGAATAGCGCCAGCGGAACCATCAACAACCATCCCATAACCGCCCCGCTGAAAAGCACCGCCGAGATCCGCGTGCCGACAATGAACCCGACGCCCATCAGCATCGGGGAAGCGGCTGGTGTGGCCAACAACATGCCGCCGACATATTCAAATCGCTCCTGGAGTATGTCGATGGCCGATCTGCCGAAAGAGAAAAACCTCTGGGTGCTGGCTTGGACGTACTGGATGCCATTTCCGTTCTTCAGCAGCTCCCAGACCGCAGCAATCCCCATAGCGGCAAAAAGATGTGAGGCTCCTGTCTGCCCGCCTTGGCCTGCCTTCACGATCTCGGCCGCAGCAACGGCCTCGGGGAACGGCAAGTCGGCTTCAACGACGAGTGTGCGCCGCAAAACGATGACGAACAGCACACCGAGGAAGCCTCCTATTAGCATGATTGCCGTACTCTCGATGTACCGCAACTCATCCCAAGCGCCACTGATCAGGAAAGCAGGAATGGTGAAAATGGCTCCAGCTACGAGCGCCTCACCCACAGAGGCTGTGGTACGAGCGATGTTCTCTTCGAGAATCGTACCTCCAAAACCTCGCAATGCAGCCATCGCTACTACCGCGGCAGGAAACGTTGCAGCCACAGTGAGACCCGCGGTCATGCCGACGTAGGCGTTTGCGGCGCCCAGCGTTACGGCCATGATTGCGCCGAGCAATACCGCCTTCAATGTGAGTTCGGGCAGGTCTGTCGATGCCGGAACGAAGGGTACGAACGGTCTGTTCTCCATAGCGGCCTTCCAAGAGGATGGTGGATAGAACCCGCAAATTGTAGCCGCTGTTACAAAGCTCTGTCAAATCGTATCTTCTTACTGCCGTATCCCGTGAACCCACCTCTCGTGTAGCGGCGCCTCAGGCAGTACAATTCGACTGCGAACAGGAGGCTAAGATGACATTCGTAGAAACATTGGAGCCACAAGCTCTTTGGTCCCATTTCGACAGGATACTCACGATACCGCGCGGTTCGGGTAACGAGGCCGGTCTCCGCGAACATATAATCGGTATAGCCGAGACCAATGGACTCGAATACCAGGTTGACGGGATGGGGAATCTCGTCGTGCGCAAACCCGGGTCCGCTGGCTACGAGTCGGCTCCCACCGTCGTTCTCCAGAACCATATGGACATGGTAAACGAGAAGAACTCGGACGTGGAACACGACTTCGACAAAGATCCCATCAAACCTGAGCGCAACGGAGATTACTTGACCGCACAGGGAACGACCCTAGGGTCCGACAATGGGATCGGCGTCGCTGCGGCACTGGCGGTGCTGGAAGCAAAGGACCTGGTACACGGGCCAATCGAGGCACTGTTCACCGTGGATGAAGAAACAGGATTGACTGGCGCGGC
>CAYTDU010000003.1:0-33313 GCA_964436395.1 uncultured Gemmatimonadaceae bacterium
ATATTATCGAAAACCGACCTCATGCCGCCGCTGCCGCCTATCCCACCAATGCCGCACTCACTACCCGTGCTCAATACCCATTACTCGCTTTCAGCGCCACCACTCGTCAGAAGATATTCAGATAGTAAGCAACAACCGTCGTCTCGTAATCCATTATCCAGCCGGTAATCGTGGAGTAGTGCATCCTGAAGTACCGCACACGATCTCCCACCGGCGGCGGACCTCCGTCCACCCGAATGTCCGCCCTTACCACAATATCGTCCAACGCACCGTGAGCCTTGATTGACCTGAAAGTCACCCTATCCCGCGCGAGTATCTCGTTCGCCATGGCAGCGATTGCGGCGGAATCGTTCGCCTCGACCGATTGTTCGAGGCCTGGGAGTCCCTCAGAGATGTACTCGCTTGTCAACCACAACTTGAGTTCGTCCGCTCCTTCCGTCGGCAGCGTTGCCCTGGCGCCCTGATAGCGGAACACGGCAAAGGCGCCTATTGCGACGAGTACGACAACTGCCTTCCAGCCGGTGATTCTGAGTTGGGGTTTGTCCTTGTCCAAGGAGCCCTCCAGTGGAGCAGATCATGTTAGAGCGCGGATGAAGATTGGGGGAAAAGGGAAGAGGTGCTCATTCGCTTCCCCTTTCCCTCGTCCGCTTTTCCTCACCCCCCCACCACCAACACCGCCGCTCCCGACAATCTCCCTTCCCTCAAGTCTTCCAGCGCCCCATTCGCCTGATTCAGTCGGTATGCAACTGTGTGTGTCTTCACTGGTACCTTGGGCGCAAGCGCCATGAACTCCTCCCCGTCCCGCCTGGTCAGATTGGCCACCGAGCGAATGCTCCGCTCCATCCACAGGGTGTCGTACGAAAACGCCGGGATTTCGCTCATGTGGATGCCGGCGCACACGACCGTTCCGCCCGGAGCCACGGCCTTGAGCGCGGCCGGCACGAGCGGACCGACCGGAGCGAAAATGATGGCGGCGTCGAGTGGTTGTGGTGGAATTTCGGTGGATGACCCCGCCCAAACCGCTCCGAGCTCCCGCGCGAATCTCTGGGCTGCCTTATCGCCCTCCCTGGTGAACGCAAAGAGCTCCCGCCCCTCGTGGTGAGCGACCTGCGCCACAATGTGCGCCGCCGCTCCGAAGCCGTACAGGCCGAGTTTCTCCGCGTCACCCGCGGCCACGAGAGACCTGTGGCCGATGAGGCCCGCGCATAGCAAGGGGGCAGCCTCGAGGTCCGTGTATTGGTCGGCTATAGGAAACGCGAACCTCTCGTCGGCAACCGTCATCTCTGCAAAGCCCCCGTTGATCTGGTATCCTGTGAACTTGGCGCTGCCGCAGAGGTTTTCTCGTTCGGATAAGCAGTATCGGCACTTCCCGCATGTCCACCCGAGCCACGGGACGCCAACCCGGTCCCCTGGAGAATAGCGTTCGACCCCTTCCCCGACTTCGACGACCGTTCCCACGATTTCGTGGCCGAGAACGAGGGGCAGGTTGGGATTGGTGAGATCTCCGTCATAGACGTGCAGGTCGGTGCGACACACCGCGCATGCACCAACTCGAAGCAGCACCTGGCCCGCCCCGGGGACAGGATCGGGCAGGTCTAGCTCCAGCAACGGCGATCCCACAGCCTGCAACACCATCGCTTTCATTAGTCTTCCTTTAGCGTGCTCCGCCGAATTCTATTCTGGTTCCGGCGCGAGCCTCCCGCGCCTTTCGATATACGTGGCTTGCAACCGCGGCATCCTGAGCGGCGATACCGAGGGACTCAAATAGGGTGATTTCGTGATCGCTGGTGCGGCCGTTTACCAAGCCTCCCAACACCTCGCCGATTTCTCCGACAATATGGTTGTCATCGATCGCGCCCTCCTGTTTGGGAATCAGGAAATCGCCGGCTTCATTCAATGTCGATTCGCGCCAGTCCACGAACAGCCGCGATCTGGCCACTGCCGCGGTGTCCAACTCTCTAGCGTTTGGCGCGCACGACCCCACGGCGTTCACGTGGGCGCCTGCGGAAATCCAGTCGCCGAGGACTACAGGTTCTCTCGATGTAGTGGTTGTACACACGATGTCCGCACCGTCGACGGCCTCTCGCGCGGTGTTCATTACGTCGATTTGCGTCATGAGGCGCTGTGCCTCGCGGTGTGCGAAGGTTTTTGTGTGTTCCGGAGTCCTGCTCCAAACCCTCACCCTTCTGATGCCGCGTACGCGACGCATCGCCTCGAGGTGATTCCGGGCCTGGACGCCGGATCCGATTAGGGCGAGATCTCCCGCGTCTCGACGAGCAAGCAGATCGGTGGCGGCGGCGGACGCGGCAGCAGTTCTGATGGCGGTAATCGCGCTCGCGTCGAGAATGCCAATGAGGCGTCCATTCTCCGGATCAAAAACCAGGACGGCCCCTTGGTGTGCATCGTAAGTGGTTCCAAGGTTGTCCGGATAAAAGGAGATGACTTTTGCGGCTAGGGTATCGGAAGATGCTATGTAACCGGGCATCATTGCCAATACCGCGCGCCTATCCGGTACCCTCATGACCTGCCGCAAAGGAAGAACAGCTTCGCCCTCAGCCATCGATTCGAAAACTTCACGCATGAGATCGATGCACTCATCCATAGAGAGTAGATCTGCTATCTCGGTCTGGCTTATCACCAATAAGGACATGGCACCCTCGATTACCTGCGGCCTCTCTTGAACCTCTCAATGTCTCGGCGTTCGCGTTTCGTGGGGCGGCCTTTCGTACGAAACGACGTCTCCTGAATGGATTTGAGTTGAATCGCCGTCATTTCACGGTTATGGAGAGATTCGGCGGTTTCCTCATACAACGCCTGCGCGACCTTTGCGGGCCCGCGTTTCTCCGCCAGCCCGCGCACTACCACAAACTGCTCGAAAGGTCCCTTTCTGATCCGCACCTCATCACCAATGTGAACCGGTTTTGCCCGTTTCGCACGATGTCCGTTCAGTTGGATTTTGCCACCGTTGATCGCCTCGGAGGCGAGCGAGCGGGTCTTGAAGAACCGCGCTGCCCAGAGCCACTTGTCGAGGCGGACGCCTGAGGAGAGATCGGAGTCAGTCATTTGCTCGTTGAGGGGGATTAGATATCACGAAATGTACTGATTTGAACGGGAGCGGGGAGCAGGGAGCGGGGAGCAGGGAGAAGGGAGCGGTTGCACGCTGCGACCTGCTCGTTGTGCTTCCTTTTCGGCTCCCCGCTCCCCGCTCCCCGCTCCCCAACCAACACCGGCGCGTCACTGCCGTCTGCGAACGATCCCCCCGTGCGTATCCTGATGTCTCAAGATCAAGCTGCGCATGTAGACGCCCACCTTGGAAGCACTCTCGAAGCCGGCTTCTCTCGCGGCAGCTTCTGTCTCTTCGGCGGTCATACCGGAACGCGCTGCGAAATGTTGCAGATCTCGGAAGATGCCGAGCGTGAAGTTATCCCAGGGTGCCCCGCTAACGCGCGTGAAGATCATGCGCTCCGGTCTTCCGGTTAACCGCTGATACACGTTTTCCATCTCGCGCTCGTGGAACAGCTCGTCCTGCTTCCCCGGCAGGGCGATCATGATCTCGGTGTGGAAATAGCCACCGCTGTTCAAGATCTCGGTCATGGTTTCGAGCGGAGGGCCGAGTACGAAGAGGTCTTCTTGCCAGGAGGTTAGGTCACGTAAGCTCTTGCGGAACTCCTCGTCGGATACTCCGGATGCCTCTGCGGCACGTGCACGTCGTGCCACGCGCTCTGGACTGTAGTAGTCGATGAAGCTGCCCATGGGGAACATGATCTGGAGATCCCAGTGGTCGCCCTGGGAATGGCGCATCATGAATGGTGCCGGTTCGCCGGCCGCGTCGTAGAAACTCATCCTCGCCTGGTACACGTCGATAAGCTCTAGTATCTGGCCCGGTGCCGCCCGGACGAAATGAGTTCGGTACAAGTATGAGGTGTCTGCCTGGACGGCGAATGAGAGTAGGGCTGCGGCGAGGAGCGCGTGCATGCTCGGTTCTCCAATGGTTTGCGTTGATTGAATTTCTGTTGGCGGGAAAGTGGGGTGGTGACGGGCGCGCCGCAAGTTCTCTGGAGCTGGAGGAGGAGCGCTAGAGGAGGGAGGGGTACTTGGACATTAGAGATTCCTCGTTGGATATTGGACATTGAACTGGTCTTTAAGCGTTTTACTCCGAAACAGTATCTAATTCCATGCCCAGTATACGAGGCATGGAGTGGAGTCCAGACTGTCAAACGAGCTCGAACTCAGTCCTGCTGAAGCGGACGCAATAGACGTCGAATTCGCCGTAAACGGCGACACGCTGGCGTTCGAACGGTTGTATCGGCGGCACATAGCCAAAGTGCACAGCCTGGCCCGATGGCTGCTCGGGCGGGACGACGTGGATGACGTGCTCCAGGATGTGTTCATCCGCGTTTGGCAGAAACTGGACACCTTCCGCGGCAGCTCAGCGTTCAGCACGTGGCTCCACCGTCTCGCCACGAATGTGATCCTGAGGAGGCGGGAGAAGCTCGGCACGGAGGAGAAACGACACTCGGGATGCGAGTTTGAGCTGGCAGAGCGGGCGGCAGTGGGGAGCGATTCTGGTCTCAAGGTCGATATCGAGGCGGCCGTGGATCGGCTTCCGACGAGAGCGAGACAAGTGTTCGTGCTGCACGACATGGAGGGGTTCAAGCATGAGGAGATCGCGAAGGAGTTGGAGATTTCGGTGGGTACATCACGATCTCAGTTGCACCACGCGCGCATGGCACTGCGTTCGTACTTCGAGGCTTAGGGGGATGAGACGATGACAGACAGGTGGACAGATCGGCTATCCGCCTACCTAGATGGAGAACTCGACTCGGTTGACCGGGCGGCGCTCGAAGCACACCTGGACGAGTGCGAACAGTGCAACGCCATGCTCACGCAATTGCGCGGTGTGGTTGGTTGGGCGCAGGCGTACGAGGGAAGGGAACCGACGCGCGACGTCTGGCCGGAGATTGTAGGTGAAATCCGAAAATCTCCACGCGCTGTCATCAACCTGGATACCGAGCGGGAGCAACGCGCTGCACGTAGGCGCTTCTCTGTCCCCCAGTTGATTGCGGCGGGAATCAGTCTGTTGGTGGTCGGGGCTGGTAGCTGGGTCGTCGCGCGATCCACTGTGCCGGAGGATCGTCTGGTTGCAGTCATGGATGTCTCTGCTCCGCCCGAGGGGGTTACCGTAGCGGCGGCAATTCACGCAGCGCAGACTTACGGCCCGGCGATAGCCGACCTCGAAAGAGTCCTGCTTGAAGAAGAGAGTACTCTCGACACAGCCACCGTTCGCGTCCTGCGCGAGAAGCTCGCGATCATCGACCACGCAATGGCAGAGGCCCAAGAGGCGCTGGCACGAGATCCCAATAGCGGGTACCTAGTTGATCACTATACCGGCATGATGAAAAAGAAGTTGTCGGTGCTGCGAACAGTGGCGCGAAGGGCTCGAGCGCAGACTTGATGGACGAAGCGGGAGTCGCCACGGAATTTCGCGCACGTGCGCGGAGTGGCTTGTCAATGGGCTGGGGCGGTGCAGGGTGTTTGCAGGCGCACGCAGGGAGACCTAGGAAATGATAACGAACATAGTTGCCGCGGCCCTATTATCGATTGTTCTGGCACAAAATGCAGACACGACATTCGCCGTCGATCCCAATGCCACACTCGAGCTGACTAACCACGAAGGCTCGATTGTGATCCAGACTTGGTACAGGGATGAGGTTAGTGTGCGAACGAACCGATCGTTCCGGGGAGCAGTTGAGGTCCGGCGCGATGGCGGCACCGTTCGAATCGGCGTTTCGCGACGGTACTGGGACGACGATGATGACAACGTCGACTATCGACTCACGGTACCCGCGACGATGGCGCTCGACTTGCGGGGTTCCGACACCGACGTGCGCGTGGAAGGCACGCGCGGCGAGCTGAGTATCGACGTACACGACGGTGACGTTATTGTGAGCGGCGGATCCGGACGTGTCTCGATCCGTACAGACGATGGGTTCATCGATGCGGAGGACATGCAAGGACGCATACGTCTCTCATCGATGGACGGAGACATCACTCTGTACGGTGCGTCGGGAGACATTGATGTTGAAGCGACAGATGGAGAGATCACTCTGCAAGAGATTGACGCATCCACAGTCGCAGCCAACACGGTTGATGGTGATATCTGGTTCGATGGAGTACTGTCACCCCGTGGTAGCTATCGGCTCACGACGCACGACGGTGACATAACCGTCCGGATTCCAGAGGATAGCGAAGCCCAGGTCAGAATGGCCCGACATGACGGTGAGTTCATTTCTGACTTCCCGATAACCATACAACGTTGGCCCGCGGGAAGGCGCATCGAATTCGATCTTGGAAATGGCGGAGCGGAACTCACGATTGAGGCATTCGATGGCGACATAGAATTGCGCCACCGCGGAGTTAGACGCCGCAGACCGTAACCGAAATTCCCTCGGAGAACACGAGCCCCGCATTACATTTGAAAACGCGGGGCTTTTTAGCGCCCCGGGGTTTTACGGACTATTCGGCTTGAGGGACTATGTTCGAGGACGAACGGAGAACCACAACCCCACCAACCGGCGACATGCCGGCTGATGATTTTCGCGCGTACGGCCACCAGCTCGTTGATTGGATCGCCGATTTCTTCGAGCGAATTGATGAGATACGGGTCACCCCGAAGGTCGAGCCCGGGTTCCTGAAGGCAGCACTGCCCGAGTCCGCGCCTTTGGAGGGTGAGAACATGGCGAACATCCTCCAGGATGTGGACCGCCTTATAATGCCCGGCATGACTCATTGGAATCATCCATCGTTTCACGCGTACTTCAACTCGAGCGGATCCGGACCCGGAGTATTGGGTGAGCTGCTCGGCTCGGCCTTCAACGTCAACTGCATGCTGTGGGAATCGTGTCCAGCTGGAACAGAGCTGGAAGAGGTGACGCTGGGGTGGCTACGAAAGCTGTTGGGGCTGCCACAGGACTTCTTGGGCATCGTGTACGATGGATCGTCGACCGGCAATCTCTGTGCGATTGCTGCAGCACGCACCCAACTCGGCCTGGACATTCGCGAGCAAGGACTCGCGGGACGAACGGAGGTGCCTCGGCTCAGGCTTTACACATCACGGGATGCTCACTCTTCGGTAGAAAAGGCCGCACTCACGCTCGGATTGGGAAGAGTGGGTGTTCGGAAGATCCCTGTGGGCAGTGCGTTCCGAATGCGCGCCGATCTTCTGAAAGAGGCGATCGAGGAAGATCGAGCGGACGGTTACCTGCCGTTCTGCGTCGTTGGTACAGTGGGCACGACGTCGACAACCGCAATCGACCCTATCGCGAAAATAGCGGACATCTGCAAAGCGGAAGATCTCTGGCTGCACGTGGATGCGGCCTACGCAGGATCGGCTGCGTTGGTACCCGAGATGCGGCACGTGCTGGACGGTTGCGAACGAGCAGACTCTATCTCGCTGAGCACGCACAAATGGTTGTTCGTACCGCTGAATCTCTGCGCTTTCTACACGCGCAAACCAGGCGTTCTCAAAGAAGCGTTCAGCTTGATACCGGAGTATCTGAGAACTGCTCACGACGACGACGTGAAGAACTACATGGACTACGGTATCGAACTGGGTCGCAGGTTTCGAGCGCTCAAACTCTGGTTTGTGCTTCGCTACTTCGGCGTCGATGGGCTCATTGAAAGGATACGCGAGCACATACGGCTCGGTCAGCTCTTCGCCGAATGGATTGATGGCCACCGGGAATTCACGCGTATGGCACCAACGCCGCTCAGCACAGTCTGTTTCTGCGCCACTCCCACAGGATATGTAAATGCCGAAAGCCTCAACTCACTGAACCGCAAGCTCATGGCTGCGGTGAACCGTTCAGGCAAGGCGTACTTAACCCACACCACGCTTGGCGACAGGTTGGTGCTCAGGTTTGTGGTCTCACATCTGCGGACGACAGAGGAGCACGTGAAGAAAGCCTGGGAGGTGATTCAGGAGAAGTTTGGAGAGGTGAGGGGAGGGTGACCTCAACGGCACCGCGGACTCGCTTCTGGTCCAGTTTCGGACCGGGCCTCCTCTGGGCAGCAGCGGCAATCGGGGTGTCGCATCTGGTTCAATCCACGCGCGCCGGGGCCACGGGTGGGTTTGCGCTATGCGGCGTCATACTGCTTGCCCTCATCCTCAAGTACCCATTCTTCGAGTACGGGCCGAGGTATGCGGCGGCGACCGGTACCAGCCTGGTGGAAGGCTACCGCAGGCTCGGAAGGTGGGCTGTATGGGTGTATCTGCTCATCACGGTCTCGACCTGCCTGTTCGTTCAGACCGCTGTCGTGATGCTCACGGCGTTCTTGATCCAGTTTGCGTTCGGACTTGATTGGCCATTACCGTGGATTGCGGCGGTGCTCATCGCCCTGTGTGGAACGGTGTTGTGGTTGGGTCGTTTCAAAGGATTGGACGTTGTGGTGAAAGTGATCATGGCGCTGCTGGCAATCTCGACTCTCGCCGCGGCGCTCATATCACTGCCGCGGGCAGACTTCTCCACACTCGCTCTGTGGCCCGATAGCATAGGTGAGACTATACCGTTTGCGTTCGTGCTTGCATTGGCCGGGTGGATGCCGTCCGCAATAGACATATCGGTGTGGAGTTCCCTCTGGACCCTTGCCAAAGATGAATCTTCGGGGGTTCGGAGCTCGGTACATACTGCGCAACTGGATTTTCAGATCGGTTATGTGGGGACGGCAGCGTTGGCTTTCGGGTTTGTTACCCTGGGGGCAGGCGTAATGTTTGGTTCTGGCGAGTCGTTCAGCGCGGCCGGGGGCGCCTTTTCTACGCAGTTGATCGATCTGTACAGCCAAACGCTAGGCGCATGGATGCGGCCGATCGTCTTGGTTGCTGTCCTTACCACAATGGTCTCCACAACGCTCACGGTGGTAGACGGTTTCCCGCGCGGCATTGAACGTGCCGTAGCGAACCTGCGGATGAATGGTGACCACACCAACCCCGCACCGACCGCAGGAAGGGCTTACTGGACCAGCGTCACTGTACTGGCGGTCGCAACGGTGCTGGTGCTGGTATTCTTCATAGGAAACCTCACCACCATGGTGGATTTTGCGACGATTGTGTCATTTCTTACCGCCCCAGCGTTGGGGTATCTGAACCTCCGCGCGGTGACTGCTGAAGAAGTCCCGGAGAAGTACCGGCCTGGACGGGGAATGGTAGCTCTGTCGTGGTTGGGTTTGGCGGTGTTGACCGGTTTTGGAGTAGTCTATTTGGGGATGCTGTTTTAGGTGCTGAGGAGGAGATGAACGGGTGCGAGAAGGGGGAGGAAGACTTTGGCCGGCCTTTGTCTTCGTGCCACGCGTCAGTCAATTCGGAAATCAACTACTCATAGGAAGGAATAAATGCCCATTCGCGCAGCAGTAATGACGGCTCCTTACGAGCCGATTGAAATTTGGAAGTTGGATGATCCCGAGATCGAATCGGGTGGGATGTTGCTGGAGACAGTAGCCAGCGAGGTTTGTGGCACAGACGTGCATCTACTGCACGGACAACTCGCCGGGGTTCCGTATCCGATAGTTCCTGGGCACGTGAGTGTCGGCAAGGTGATCGAGTTGAGAGACGTAGACTGCGATGCGCTGGGCACTCCACTCAGTATTGGCGACCTCGTGACCTTTTACGACGTGCACGACATCTGCGGCCGCTGCTTCTTCTGTACAGTGACCAAGCAGAGCAATCGCTGCCCGAGTCGTCGCGTGTACGGCATCACCGATTCCGCACACGACGGCCCACTGGGTGGATGGGCTGAAAGGATCTATCTGAAGCCTGACGTTCGGGCGGTGAAGATTCCGGAGCACCTGAGTGTCGATACCGTCATAGGTGGCGGTTGCGGGATGTTCACGGGCTTTGGGGCTGTGCAGAGGAGCAGTATCACGCTCGGCGACACGGTTGTGGTACAGGGGTCTGGAGCAGTTGGACTTTCCGCGGCGGCGTTCGCAGCACTGAAGGGAGCTACGACGGTGATCGTCATAGGAGCTCCCACACAGCGCCTCGAGTTGGCAAAGGCGCTAGGTGCCGACACCGTGTTGTCGATCGAGGCAGACGCGCCGGACCATCGGGCCGACGTCGTAGATGAACTTTCGGGTGGGCGCGGAGCTGATGTCGTCATCGAAGCCTGCGGGAATCCCAAGGCGGTGCCGGAGGGGTTGCGCCTCGTACGCGACGGAGGCAATTACGTGATCGTTGGTCACTACACCGACGCCGGGCCGATCGAGATCAACCCGCACACCGACATTAACAAGCGCCACGTGGACATACGCGGCCAATGGGGCACGGAGTTCTCACACGTGGCGCGCGCGTTGAACGTGTTGGCCAAGCACCACGAACGACTGCCGTTTGAGCGCATCATCGGAGCCCGGTACGGTCTCGAGGAAGCCGATCAGGCACTGAAGGACGTCGAGGGTTTACACGTTACGAAGGCGATAATCGAGCCGAATAGGTGAGTTCAAGAGGAGGGTGAAGACGGCCTCGTCTTCGCCCTCCCCTCCCGCTCCCGGGACTCCACTACCACAGATACCGATCAAAATTCGTGAACATAGGGTGGTTGGGGAACGCCTTGTTCAACTCCTCATAGTTCACGTCGATCTTGTTACCTTGAGGAACCGCAACTCGCTCCAGTTCTCCTTTGAGCATCGCTCTGAAGTCACGCAACACTTCCTTGCGATCGGCATGGATTTCGAACACGGGTGTCGGAAAATCTGACCCAAACAAGAGCAATTCGCTGGGAAGCAGCGCGAGCTGTTTGAAGTAGCCCTTGCGAAACGGTGTGACGCAGGCGGAAAGGTCGGCGTAGCAACGCCCCGGTCCGTTTTGTCCGGCGGCGCATTCGTCCAGGAACCGAGTCACCACCGGCAGGTCGTTGTGTTCCAGAAACTCCAGGAATCTCGGGGCGAAGTATGGTAGCCCGCAATGGGCGAAGATGATAACGCAGCCGGCTTCCAGCCCCTCATATATCGTCCGCTCCACCTCGACGATGTTAGGTACGTGCCACCTGTTGCCGAATCGCCAGAAGTTGGCGAAGCGATCGGCGGCGCCCCACGACAGGAAATCCCAAGAACGCATTCGTTTGTCCGATGTGGGTACGGCGTATTCCACTCCAGTGTGCAAGAGAAGCGGCAACGGCTGACCTCCTCTCGCGGTTGCCAGGAATTTGAGCGCTTCTCGCACTGCCGGGTGCGCCAAGCTGAACTGCTGGGCTGACGGCAGCCACTTCATCAACACGGCCCCGTCGTTGATACACCTTTCGACACGCTGCTCGAAGTCGGCCGCGAACGGGTGGACCGATGCTCCGTATAGGATCTTCTGTTTAACCGCGTCGCCGTAGCGCCGTTCCGCCTCATCTCGAAGGTGCAGTACAAAATCGTCGGCCACCCAGAAGTCCGACTTCTCTTTCAAAGGAGTGCCGTCTTCTCCATATACGTGGTCCAGAGCGAGGCACACAACGTGGTCCACCTCGGTCTCTTGGATGACCGCGAGCGTGCTTTCAATGATCTCGTCGTCGGTGTCCTTGCCGCGCTGGATCTCCCCAAAGAGCAGGAAGATGTCGTAATCCGGCCGCTTCCTCCGCATCCGTTCGGAGATGTGTCCCCAATCCGGGTATTTGTCTCCCCGAAGACCGACGTGGAAGTGAACGTCGACAGTACGGAGGCGGGTGTGGTCGTTTTCCGGCACCGTTGTGTCTCCGGTTGGTGTCAGTCGCCGTTGGGTGCCACCCGCGGCAAGCCTTCGAACAGTCTCACCGCATCGGCCAGGTGGTTGCTAGCGGCTTGAGCGAAATCGGTACTGTGTTCCTCCTTGAAGGATTCCTCCAACTTTGAGAACCTGATCGTGGGTTTCCCAGCCATGTCGCGCAGGAGTTGTTTCCGTTCGTCGTAGTCGGGAGTTTGGAAGATCGCCAGGATTGGGTCGCGCAATTGCCGCCATAGTGCGGCGCCGTTCGATCCTCCTGCAAAACGCGAGAGCGATAGGAGCGTTGCGCGCGCGGCTCTTCCCGCTCTCTGCCAATTCTTGATTTCCTCATTCGTGCGGGGGTCGTACCACTTGCGATCTACCATGTCGGGGAGCGCCATCATCTCGGCATGGCCGACGTTCGGCAGCGAACTCTTCAGGTAATACCAGGGGTAGCACGAGTTGCCGCCTTCATTCCATCCGGAGAAGCCCTGGTGGCTGAAGGTGTCTTGGAGTACATGAAGCGCTATGCCTAGTCGTAGAGGATTTTGGGTGCGGGCCGCTGCTCGGACTAGCTTTCTCGCTCGCGAGCTGTTCTCCGTCGTTTTCCACTGCCACTCCGTATCGTCGCCTGGTAAGAAATGGAAAGGAATGAGTACCGTGAACTGGATTTGTTTGTCGCCCCAGTTGTCCACCATGTCACATTGTGTCTGAATCCCGTAGACGTCGGCTGTTGTCAGTCGGTCGGTGAACTGATCGGCGCTGGCTATGAGCAGTGCTTCAGTCTCAGCGATGCCCGCCTTCGAGGCCAAGGCGTAGGTCACATAAAAATGGAAGTCCTTCTGCATGACAGAATCCTCCTTCATCATCAAAATGCTGCGGCCGGGCGTTACTCGCTAGGGCGTTTTTGGGGCATGAGGGTGCGAAATTGGGACATTTGCCGGCGTTCTGCGCCGGATTACTGCTCTACGGCCTCGACTTTGCTACCGCCACTCACGCGGATGTCATCCACGTCCTGAGGCCCGACGACCCGGTTCCGACCGGCATTCTTGGCTTCATACAGCCGCGCATCGGCGCGGTCGATGACGGTGCGCATGTCTTTTCCGTCTGTAGGCAATTCGGCTACGCCAATGCTCACGGTTACGGTGGTTTGCTCCACCGCCTGCCTCAGCCGCTCCGCGGTGAGCACGGCGAACTCCGCGGGTGTCTCAGGAAACATGGCGATGAATTCTTCCCCACCGTATCTGGCAATGAGGTCGCTCTTGCGGAGGGATTTCTGGAATATGCCAGCAAGGACCTTGAGTACTTCATCGCCGACGATATGACCGAATTCGTCGTTGAACTTCTTGAAGAAGTCGATGTCGATCAACGCAACAGACAGTAGCCGCCCCGTCCTGGTTGTGCGCGATACCTCCGCCTGCATACGCTCGTCGAAAAAGCCGCGGTTGAGAAGTCCGGTGAGCGGGTCCTTTGCCGCCAGCCACCGAAGCCGCTGTTTCCGGAGGGCCACGTCCGTGCTCAGCAGGACCGCGCAAAACAGGATGGCGAGTCGAGTGTAGTGAGCGCCGAGGTCGAATTGCCCGTATTCGGACGCCGAATAGGGCAGTGCATCGAGGTTCCAGTGCATGTTCGCGTACGAAACGACTATGGCGTATTGCAACAGTGCCAGCAGCCCGCCAAGCACACAGATACGCGCATCGTAGCGCAACGCCATCGCACCTACGACCACGAAGTAAACTGAGTAAATGATGCGGCTGTTTGCGACGATATCGGGCCGCTTGATTATTAACAACGCCACCAGGGCACCACTCACAAATGTGACGTCCAGAATGCTCGTCACGAACCCATACCATGGTCGATAGAACCACCATTTGGTTATCACGAACAGCGCTGCTGCAATGGTGAGCGCGATTATCCCCCACAAGAAACCTACCAGTGGCAGCTGAGAATCCGGATTGTGGAACAACTGGACCAGAGGCAGCACCAGCAAACACGAGATGACCAGTAGGCGCAGCTTCGCCACGGTCAATTCGCCGCTTCCGCCCTCGTGAAGCAGCAGTGGGTCGGGCGTGCGCCAAAAATCCCGCCACTGGGCTGCCAGCGGTCGGATAGCCCGTTGGAAGGGCAACCAGATCGTGCGGGTCGTGCTCATTGTCTAATAAGGTAAACCGGATGCACCGATGTTGCTGTTATGATCGAAGTCGAACAGCGGAGGCTCGAGCCAGTGTAGCTGTTCCCGCTCAATTCTTATCAAGCCTCATGGTATCGAACATGGCGTCAACCTTTTCGGGTGCTCTAGTCATGAGGCTGACGACCACCGTCGCCAGAAGGCCTGCCGCAAACGCTGGAATCAACTCGTAGAGGAGTGGGCTCAAATACTCGCTCGTCTCCCAGACGATCGTCACGACTGTACCCGTCACGAGGCCGGCGATGACTCCTTCGCGCGTGGTGCGCCGCCAGTAAAGGGCTAATATGGAGGTAGGCCCGATGGCAGCGCCAAGGCCAGCCCATGCAAATAATACGAGCCAGAACACCAAGGCTTCGGCGATTACCCCGAACACCAACGCGACCAGCACGAGTGCGACCACGACAATCCGGCTATAGAGCACGAGACGTTGCTGCGGGATTGTCTCGTCTCGGCGTAATATCTTCTCATAGAAGTCTCGAACTACGCTGGACGCGGCGACGAGCAGTTGTGAGTCGGCCGTTGAGATGATCGCGGCGAATATCGAAGCCACGACGACGCCGAAGAAGACCGGATGTAGCTGTTGTGCGGCAAGCAGCGGATAGAGCTGTTCGGTGTCTGCATCGGGCAGCATCGCCACGTCGGGGAAATAGACCCTGCCGGCCAGTCCGATGAAGAGTGCGCCCCACGCCATGACGACGTTCCAGATAGTCCCGACGATCGCTGTCGTGCGCAACTGCTTCGGATCGACGATCGACATGTAGCGGACGATGATGTGCGGGTTGCCGGGTGAGCCGAGCCCTATGCCCACCCAGCCAATAATCACACCGGCTGAGAGTGCGACCGGATCGATCAAGGTGGGATCGAGCGTGCGAAGCTCATCCAACACGGGGCCGAGCCCTCCCTGGCCTGAGATCGCGATGGCCGGCACCACCACGAGGGCCACGATCATGATGCAGGCCTGGAGCGTATCGCTCAGACTCACCGCCAGGAACCCACCAACGGTGGTGTATGCAAGAACGATCAATGCGGTCAGCATCACGCCCGTCGTAGCGCTCAGGCCAAAACTCGCGGCAAACGCCTTTCCGCCGCCGACGAACTGCGACGACACGTAGCCGACCATGAAGATGAGGATCACGACGATCAGAACGGAGCGAAGCAGGCCACTCTTGTCGCCAAAGCGGGCAGCGAAGAAGTCGGGGAGTGTAACGCAGTCGTGCTCCTCGGCGAATCGCCGAAGCCGACGCGCATAGAATAGGAAGAGGAACACCTCGGCCGTTATGTAGCCGGTCACCGCCCATACGGCAGTGGCGCCCATCGAATAGGCCATTCCCGTGACGCCCAACAGCAGCCACGCGCTTCGACCTGAAACAACGGCCGAAAGCGCGACAACGAACCGATTCATCTGCCTGCCGCCGACGAAAAACTCGCTCACGCCCGTCGATGAGAACTTGCGTGCGTATAACCCGATGCCGACGATGACAGCCAAGTAACCCAGAAACGCCGCGACTGCAAACGGGTCGGCGGCAATCTCAACGACTGCGCTCCCCTCTTGCATCAGCGAGTCTCCTCCTCAGCACGCCTATCTGCTCTGCGGTTGAGCTGGGCGAGGAGCACTGCGGTTCCGATAATGGCGGCAGGCAGAACGAACATGGCGAGGAAAAACGGGATTGGCATGGAAGGAATGTGGCGTCGTGTCCGGGAGGGCGGAAGGGTGGGGTAGGGGCCAATTGACTGAAACGCGGCGGGAATTGACTGGGAATTGACCGGGGAAGGTTGTATTTGGAGGTCTTAGTGGTGCACAGCGTCCGATCTGGACGTGGTCCGAGCGTCTCGAACGGCGCTGGTACTGCTACGAGATGGAGCCTTCTGTTGAGAGGATTCGTGTTGGGCGAGCAACCTAGAGGATTGCCAAGTGTCTTGACGCATGGTAGTGACCCCAAGCCTAGTGCCGCAAATGGGCTAGCGGGTGCTCGCCAAGAAAAGCGCAACGACCCCTGGCGGACTGCCGATCCAGGGTGCACATTAGTGCCCCATCCCAACCAGGCTTTCGCCATGGATGAGGTGCTGCAGCGGTTGAGAGAAGCGCCGACGGACACGTACTCGGTCGTGAGTAAACAGGGCCGCAATGGTGTTTCTGCGCCATTGGTGAATTGTTGCCTCATTAAACTTTCTCTGGCTATGCACGACTGTCCAGGACCAATGCGGTACGTCGTTTGTCCAACCAGCTTCCACTCAAGCAGCACTCGAAGCAGGGGCTCAGGTCTTCAACTCGTTCATAGGGGCATTGGGGCACGGTGTCTGGGAAACATCCGTTTGTTTCACAACGCAGGAGTGAATCATGCGTGCCTCGACATTGAAACGCGCTACAGTAGTCAGTTGGGTGCCGGTCACGGTTTTGGCTTTGCTCGCTACTCTATGCAGTGGTGATGGAAATGCGCAGCGAGGTGAGCAGCAGGACACCGTGCAGGTTTTTCTCGTTACACCAACCATCGACACGCTGTCGACCGACTCGCTCATCGCTCAGCTACTCCTACAACGGGATGCAGTATTGCGAGCCGGGCAGGCGGAAGCCGCAGTGCCCATTTCCTTCCGGGAGCTTCAGCCCGCGGTCGGCAAGGTATTTGTGCTCGGCCTCTTTCCCGATCTGTCGTATGACGCCACCGCCCATCGAGTGACTCGCACTAGCGAGACGGATTTCAGGTGGGCGGGCCGAGTACTTGGCGACAGCCGGAGTAGAGTGACGCTCGTAGTCAGAAACGGAGGACTCACCGGAACTGTCCGCACCGGCGGAAGGTTGTTCCAGATCAAGCCAATTGCCGGTAGCCTGCACGCGGTTGTTGAGATCGACCAGAGTGCGCTTGTTCTCGAAGTGCTCCCGGATACCGGCAGCATCCACGATGAAGAGGAAGACGCGGGAATAAGGTCAGGAGGACCGCGTTTTAGTTCGGAGGAACCCATCGGGGCGCCAACGACAGAGGTGGATGATCCTTACGACCCGCCAGCCGAGCTTGCCCGTGGGGGCTACAACAATGGCGGGAGACCGAGTGTCGCAAGCCGAACGACGGCGTCCGATGCAACGCCCGGCGTTTGGGATTTGATGCCGGACGCCAGCTGCCCTGATCTGACTGTCGACGCTTGGCCGAGAATCTCAATCCTCGTGGCGTACACGCCTGCTTCCGTGGATGGGTATGGGGGAGACATCGTGGCGGATATCGAGGAGGCGGTTCTGCAGACCAACGAGGCTTTCATCGAGAGCGGAATCCACCAGCGGTTGGAGCTGGTGCACGTAACCGAGGCTGAAGGTTACGATGGTGATGAGTGCGAAGACTCCGTCTGCCCTGCTGACGCCAAGACCCTGCGGAATGCGCTGCGCGCAGGAACCGACCCAATCCTTTCGGATATTCACGCGCTGCGTGAAGATTGCCACGCTGACGTCGTAGCGCTTTGGATCAGACCAAACGCTGGTGGCAATGCTTTCATTATGGAGAAGGTGAGCCATGAGATGGCGGATTCCGCATTCGCGGTCGTCGCCAGCGATGCCGCATCGGCGGGTTATGTATTCGCTCATGAGGTCGGACACATCATGGGTGCTCGCCACGAGCGAGCTTTCGACTCCAAAGATGGACAACCCTTCAACTACAATCATGGTTATGTCAGCAACGTCTTCGGCGAGGTCGGTATCATGGCGCTTGGAATCGGCACTGGCTTCGACAAGGCCGGGTGGTATTCCAATCCCGACATCGGCAATGAAGGAGAATTCGGAATTCCGTCCACGGACCCGGGTGCAGCCGACAACAGAAAGACTTTGAACAACACCGCTGCAACCGTCGCGAGATTCAGGATGACGCCCGCATGGTTCCTGTCGGCGAGCGCCGAAAGCCCTTGGCTGGAGTTGAGGGTGTCAGATTACGGTCTCTCGGACTTGGCCTTTGGCGATTTCAACGGTGACGGGGAAACAGATGTGTTCCGCGTTGAGGGAGTTGATGGAGGCTCGTGGTGGGTCTCGTATAGCGGGAAGGGGGATTGGGAGATGCTGAACACGGTGGATCCTGGAGCTTATCCTCTTTCTGAGCTGGCGTTTGCAGATTTTGACAATGATGGAGTTACGGACGTCTTTCGAGCAGAAGATACAGGTGGTGGAACGTGGAAGGTGTCCTACGCTGCGTCAGGTACGTGGGATGTACTCCATACCGGGGTTGGCAACTTCACAGTCGATGAACTCGTGTTTGGAAATTTCGTTGGCGACGCACAAGTAGATGTATTTCGCACAGAAGGTATGGCTGGCGAGAGTTGGCAGGTGTGGCCCCACGGAGCGACAGCATGGGATGAACTCAACTCGAGCATGGGGCACAACGGAGTCTCGGACCTGGCCTTTGCTGACATCGACGGTAACGGCACTACAGACGTTTTGGCGAGGGGAAGAGGCGTTGAATTCCAGTGGTTGGTTGTCTCGGACGGGGGCGCTGGGCAGTGGCGGCGCTTCAAGCACGCTTTCCCGCCGTGGCTGGGCCTCTTTCAGCTTGAGAGAATGGCCTTCGCTGATTTCGACGGGGACGGAGATGACGACATTATGACGTTTGGGAGTCAGAACGAGTGGTACGTTTCCCTCAGCGACGATCTCACTGGCTCGGGAGGTTTCGTTTCCCTCGACCCAACGGCGGTGAATTACTCATGCTACCATATGCCCGATTTGCGTTTTGGCGACTTCAACGGTGATGGAGTGGCTGACGCGTTCCGAGTAGGAGTACGTCCGTAGGCCGCATCACCGGAGTGTACGAGATCGTGGCGCCGGCAGGGGAGGTCGCCGATAGGCGAAAGTGCTCAAGGAAAGGTGCGAGAGGATGAGGGCATGCGAGAGGTCCGATGATCGACGTTGACAGCCTACAGGCCGCCCTAGGCGACTCGTACGCTGTTATCGAGGAGATCGGTCGTGGCGGAATGGCAGTGGTTTATCGAGCCCACGACCTCAGGCACGATCGCGACGTCGCAATCAAGGTGCTCAGACCTGAGCTGGCCGTGGCGGTAGGGGCAGAGCGGTTTCTCCGAGAGATCAAGATCGAAGCACAGTTGCAGCACCCTCATATTCTTACGCTCCATGACTCCGGCCACTTCGGGGAAATCCTCTACTATGTGATGCCTCTCATCGAAGGTGAATCGCTGCGCGACAGGCTGTCACGCGAACAGCAACTCTCATTCGACGATGCCACGAAAATCGCATGTGAGGTAGCGGAGGGACTCGGGTACGCCCATTCAAAGGGAATTGTGCATCGTGACGTCAAACCCGAGAATATCCTGCTGACCTCAGAGCACGCCATCCTGGCCGATTTCGGTATTGCGCAGGCTGTGTCGAATACGGACGCAGAGCAACTCACCGGTAGTGGCGTCGCTTTGGGAACGCCTATGTACATGAGTCCGGAGCAGGCTACGGGAACGGATAGGGTCGACGGGCGGAGCGACATCTATTCGCTCGGATGCGTTCTCTTTGAAATGCTTACCGGTGAACCTCCGTTCACGGGGAGGACGGCTCAGGCCGTCATCGCCAGGCACGTACAGGAGAGAGTGCCGTCCATTGAGGTTGTTCGTCCCGGGATCCCGTTCCGGCTCGTCAACGTCGTCGAAAGATCATTGGCGAAGACACCGGCAGACCGGTTCACCGGAGCCGATGAGTTCATTTCTGCCCTTCTGTCATCTCCTGAGGAGGAGCCTGAACCTCGTGGGTTTGCGCGGCTCATTCGCACGTGGGCATTCAGGATTGCGGCGACCGCCATCATGGTCGTTGCGGGGATCACGGGCTGGTTCGGTTTGCAGGCTCCGTCGCTATCGATTTCCGCGAACAAGGTCGCCGTGTTCCCGATAGCGGAGAGTGGACTCCCGATAGCGGAGAGCGGGGTTGGGCTCGGAGTCACGTATCTGATAGAAGCCGCGCTGGATCGCGCGGCGCCGTTGAAATTCATTGACGTTGCTCCGTGGCTGGACGAACGACAACTCGCCAATCCCGAACGCATCACAGCGGACGCAGCCAGGCGGATCGCGCTCGACAGGGGCGCGGCATACCATCTGGGTGGAGTGGTTCAGGGTCACGGAGATTCGACCACCGTGATCCTTCGCCTCGGCGATGTCCTGGCAGACACTCTGATCGACCAAACGAGTGCAACTGGGCTATCTGGCAGGGATCCGCTGCACCACCTTGGGATCGACGCCGTGAAGGCACTGCTTCCAAAGCTCATCGATCCCGGACGTGATGTTGATCTCGCGCCACTTCGGGACCGCCAGGTTGACGCAGTCGCTCTTTGGTTTCAGGGTGAAAGCCAATACCGGAATTCGAGGTTCGGTGCGGCACTCGACTTCTATCGCCGCTCGTTTGAAGCAGATTCTGCGTTGGTCCTTTCTGCTGTGAAAGGAGCACAGGCCGCGAGTTGGGTGCACCGCAGTCAAGAGGCGGACGACCTCGTCAGAGTCGCCGTGGAGCACGATACGCTTCTTCCAAGCCGATACGCGTCGTTTGCGAGAGGCCTGAACGGCTTCCTGTCAGGGAATGCGGACAGCGCAATCTTCTGGTATCGCGAGACTCTCGCCGAAGACCCGGAATGGGCCGAGGCCTTCGTGGCACTTGGAGAGGTGTACTATCACCTTCTTCCATCCTCTGGGCCTCTTGACTCTTTAGCTGAAACGCGATTCACGGTAGCTCTTAATCACGATAGCACGTTTGCGCCTGCGCTTTTTCACCTGACTGAGATGGCAATTCGCAGGGGTGATGACAGTAGAGCCAATCTACTGTTGGAGCGGTATCGACGTGCTGGTCCGGATCCTCTACTGGTCCGGCAGCTCGAACTCATGGCTGGCTGTGTGCAGGGTGGCAGAGTCGATTGGCCGGATGCCGCAACACGGAGTCCGCGGGCGGCGGCCCGAGCTGGAATGTCGTTGTCGGTAGGGGGGGGGCAACATGTCTGTGCGGAGGAAGCGTTTAGGGCAGTCCTGAGGTCTGACAGCACGTCGGCTGGCGAACGGTTCGGCGCCCTCTTGGGTATTCAGGGATTGCTGATTGCGACTGGTCGCAATACGCAGGCTCTCACCCTCCTCGATTCGCTGATAGCATCGGGCAACGGACTGGCCCAATCCCTTTATGTGCTATATACGCTGGCCGGTGCGCCGATGGATTCCGGGGCGCAGGAACTGGAGGCGTTTGCACAGCGGGTTTTCGGCCAGAACTATGAGCGGCTCCCCGGCACTGAGTCGCACTGGGTGCTAGGTGTGTGGCACGCATATCTGGGGGAAGCAGAGAAGGTTGCGGTGCTCGAGCGAGCGCTTGATGAGAGAGCGAACCGAACCGGGTTCGCACGAGACCGAATGTACGCCGACGCGCTTGCGGCACATTCTGCGTTGCTGCGGAACGACACCACCGAAGCCATTGACAGAATGCGAGCTCTGAAATCATCCGCGCCACTTGGTGATGTGGCGTGGAAACACGGTGCCGCTTTGCCAGTGGAGCGCCTCTTACTCGCGGAACTCCTGCTGGCGCAGGGGCGCTACAGAGAGAGTTACGAGGCTGCAAGAGTGTTCGACCATCCAGGGCCTATGATGTTTCTGGCTTTTCTGCCCCAGAGCCTCTCTGTCCGGTATCGCGCGGCAACGGCGATGGGGAATTCAGATTTGGCTGCTTTGAGTCGGGACCGTCTACTCAGCTTGGGACGCGAAGACTTAATCCGGTGATGTTGGTGTAACTAACTCTGGAGGTGACAAATGCGTCAGAAGCCTTTCGCAGGAATCGGTGCAATGGGACTCTTCGCTTGTGGCTTGGCCCTCTCGGTCAGTGGGTGCTGCGGCGACTGTGTCACGACGACGGAGTTTGAACGAAGAATGGGCAGGATCACGCAATCTGGAAAAGAAATCGAGCGGTGGGCTGACGAAGCGCAGACTTTTATGATGGAGGTGCAAGCAATACTCGCAAGGCTTGACCCCGGTGGAGACCCACCCAATCCTCCCGACCCGCCAGCGTGCGAAGAAGAACCTTGCCCCTGGGGCCTGGAGTAAACACCTGCTTTGAGTTGAGAATCCCCGGCCTGTCGGTGTCGATGGTCTAGGAGAGAGTTACCAGGTCATTCGGTACGATGAAGTTGATAATCGCTGCGGTAATCCCACATGCCCGGAGGCTGTGATCCTCCGGGCTGCATCGGAATCAGCCGATTGGACCGTGTGCACGGCCACAACTGTTCTTCCTGTATCTGACTTGAGTAACAAAGGCCTACACGCTGAGCAGTAGGGCCCCTGAATGAAAACATTTGTCACAGCGGTTACGTCAGTCGAAACCCAGCTTGTGTCGAACTTGGTCCAGCACCCTACTCTAACTCGCCCAGGATCTCCGGAAGCAACGAAAAGTCGTTCGCAGAGTTTTTTGCGGGGAGCTGGCGGGGTGGATTGGTGCAAAGATGTCTCATAGCGAAATGAGAATCGCCACCAACCTCGAAGCACCCAACACGCACCAACCAGCCCATCCTAGCGAAGCACCGTTCTAAGGTGCACATTATCTGCCCCGTCTTCCGCGGATCACGATCTGAACAACCTCATTGATCGTCTTGGCAACGCCCTCGAAGGCAAATACACGGTCGAGCGAGAGATCGGTCACGGAGGTATGTCCAACGTCTTCCTGGTCCATGACCTGAAGCACCACAGGGACGTAGCGCTCAAAGTGCTGCGCCCGGAACTGGCAGTGTCGGTCGCCGCGGAGCGCTTTCTACGTGAGATCGAGATCGGCGCATCACTTCAACATCCTCACATCCTTCCCCTGTTCGAGTCAGGTGAAGCAGCGGGGCTGCTCTACTACTCGATGCCGTATGTTGAAGGTGAGACGCTCCGCGAGAAGCTCCGGCGCGAAACCCAACTCGCGCTGAACGATGCACTGAGTATTGCGGAACAAGTCTCAGACGCTGTTGCATTCGCCCACAACCACAACGTCGTTCACCGAGACATAAAACCCGAGAACATCCTGCTCACCGACGGTCACGCTACGGTGGCTGATTTCGGGGTCGCACGAGCGATAAGCGAGGCTGGAGGAGAGGAACTCACAGGGTCGGGCATCGCAGTCGGTACTCCAACCTACATGAGCCCCGAGCAGGCACTCGCTTCTGCTGACATTGATCAGAGAAGCGACGTGTATTCACTCGGGTTGGTTGTCTACGAAATGTTGGCCGGCGAACCACCGTTCACAGGGCCGACGCCTGTAGCCGTACTGGCGCGACATGCCAATGAAAAAGTCCCTCCACTGGAGGTCTTACGGCCAAATGTGCCAAGTGGCGTTGTGGTGGTCATTGAAAAGGCGCTCGAGAAAGTGCCCGCCGACCGATACCAGACAGCATCCGCATTCGCCCACGCTCTGAAAGAGGGTGTGACCTCGGAGGTTCGGCTCGTTCGCATCGGGACAAGACGCAGACGCTGGGCGTTTGCAGTGGCCGTGCCCATTTTGTTGGTGGTTCTGCTCCTCGCTTGGTGGGTGGGTTTAGGTACCTCGGGCACCACGAACCCGGATTGGGTGATCGTCTATCCGCTCGAGGTGTCTGGTACAGTCGATCTGGCAGACGTTGGGCTCGGCGAGGATAACGCCTATCTCATCTGGAATGCACTCGACGGCCGTAGTTCGCTCAAGTGGATCAATGCGCTCGATCTGGTCGACGACCCGGCGGAGTTGAGACTCTTGTCTTCCAGCAGGAGGAGATCAATTGCACGAGCGGCTGCGGCGGGCTTCTACCTCACCGGTCGTGCATGGCGGGAAGGCAATAGCTGGCGCACATACTTGACACTTCATGAAACCACCGGTGATTCCGTCGTCGCACGTGCCGACACTGTTGGACCGCATGGCGAGGCTCGCCTGCTTGGAGTGCGAGCAGTCGGACAGCTCCTGTTGCGGTTTCTTCCGGAAGAAACAGTCGATGTATCGGCGATCGCGGGACGGAAGGCCGAGGCAGTGCAGGCATTCGTCCAGGCAGAAAGGCATTTCCATGCCGGCCGGTTCGTGAATGCGTTCGACTATTACAGCGCGGCAGTGAATATGGATTCAGGGTTCGCACTTGCAGCGGTCAAGGGCGCTCAAGCAGCGAGCTGGAGCCACGAGGTCGAAACGGCCACAGACTTGGTGACCGTTGCTCTGCGGCATTCCGAGAGTCTGACTCAGAAACACCAACATTTCGCCCGCGGTATCGAGGCTTTCTTGGCTGCGAAGGCTGACACCGCGGTGTACCACTTCGAACAAGCCCTTGTAATCGACAGAGAATGGACGGAAGCATGGACCGGGTTGGGTGAGGTCTACATGCATCTGTTGCCGCGAAACGCCCCGCAAGATTCTTTGGCAGAAGATGCGTTTCGCCGAGTGTACGAGAACACGAGTGGCTCCGCGCCGGCACTATTCCATCTGATCGAGTTCGCCATTCGCGACCGCGACCTCCCGCGAGCTTCGAGACTGCTCGAGCAGTACCGAGCGGCATCTCCCGATACGACCGGATACGCCGTGAAGAAGCTCGAGTTGATGATGAGCTGTGCCGACGTTGGCCCCGACGATATGGATTGGCACGAACACGCGATCCGCGATGTGGAGTCGGTAGCTCAGGCAGCTAGATCACTAGGGGTCGGAGGTGCTCATGCAAGATGCTCACTAGAAGCATGGCGTGCTGTACGAGAGCATGCACCTGACACGAATCCGTGGCGATTCGCGGCATGGATGGGTTTTCAGAGTCTCCTCGTGGCAACTGGCCAGGACGCAGAACTGTCGGCTCTGCTGGACACAACTACTGAGTTTGGCGGCACGACGAAGCTAGTTGCCATCACGGACGCATTGGTAGGTGCGACGGTGAACCACCAGGCTGAGGCGGTTGCGGCTGAACTCCGCGGCACATTGTTCGACATGAACGACTTCCGCCACTGGTTCCTCGGAGTCTGGGCTGCCTATCGCGGTAGGCTGGATGAGGCCCGCACGATACGCGACAGCTTGACCGCCCGTGCTGCTCGCACCGGCAATCGCAGAACGACGCTCGTTGCGAGGTCTATGGGGGCTCATGCGGCGCTTGTCGAAGGCGACACCGCGCTCGCAATTGCGCTGCTCAACGCGCTCGCGCCGACCGCTGACAGGGCTAGCCTGCAGCATCCCTGGGAGGCGCTCGCTTTGGAGAGGTTGGTATTGGCGCGTACGTTGGTGGCCAGGGGTAGACACGATGAGGCGCATCTGGTAGCCAGGACGTTCGACTCACCTGGCGCCACCAACATCATCAATACGGCCTTTCTGCCTGCCAGTCTGAGAATTAGAATAGCAGCCGCTGAAGGGATGGGCGAACCGCGGAAAGCTGATGAGTATCGCCGCCGGCTCGCTGTGCTTCAACCCGGCTAGTCGGCCAGTCCGTTTCTCCCTAGCTCTTCCCCTCCAACAGATCCACGAATGCGTTTGCACTCTGCGGGCGGTCGCGTGGGTTCTTCTCCAACGCAGCGTGAACGGCGTTCTCCACGTACTCTGGCAGTCCAGGCTTCACAACGCGGAGCGAAGGCGGGGACGCTCCCCTGTGTTTCCTCAACACTGCGGCGGCGGAAGGTCCGTCAAACACCGGTTCGCCCATCAGCGCTTCATAGACTATGCATGCCAAAGAATAAACGTCGCTCATGCCGTCCAGCTTAGATGCGCCGCTAGCTTGTTCGGGGCTCATGTAGTGAGGTGTGCCGACCAGCAGTCCGCTCGACGAAAGCCGATCACCTCCCGAGCGTATGATCGCGCGTGCCACACCGAAATCGCAAAGTACGACACGATCTTCCATGAAGAGAACGTTTCCCGGTTTGATGTCCCGGTGCACCACATTGTGCTGATGCGCGTAGTCCAACGCGGCTGCCAACTGCCGTGCGAGGCCCACTGCCTCATCGGTGCAAAGCAGATCACCCTCATTGAACCTGTCTGCCAGCGACCCACCGTCGGCGTACGGTGAGATGAAACAGAGGCGCTCTCGCTGCTCGCCTGACTCCAGAAGCGGAAGGATGTTTGGATGATCGAGATTCTTGAGCAGTGAGATCTCTCGGTGGAACATCTTGCGTCCCATCGTGCGCGTGAACTCCGGCCGCAGCACTTTGATCGCAACGAGCAAGCCGTCGGTTACGCGCTTGGCCAAAAACACGTCTGCCATGCCACCCTTGCCGAGCCTCTTGATCAACTCGTATCTGTCATGTAGCTCGCTGCAACCCGCATCGACCAGTTCGGGCACGAATCCTCCCGCTGATGAGAGAGGGATAGCATGCACCCGTTTTCAGCCAACCGCCACCCCCAAGGGTAGACGGATTGGTGATTGCAGAATACAGAGTGAAGAGTGCAGATTTGCTGCAATCTGGTGAGGTCGGTTTGTACGGCGGATGACGCAGTTCATCCTGCATTCTGAATTCTGCATTCTGAATTCCACCGTGCCGCCTTACCTTGCCTGCGACATGAACGCTCGAGAACCCAGGGATCCATCCATGCGCTATACAGCTCTGCTCCTCATCGCTCTTGCTGCCGCCTGTGACGACGGGGAGATCTCGGTGCGCCAACGTTTCCTGGCACAATCGAGTGTCTCCGTCCAATTCGAAGCATGGGCACGAGCGCTGAACAACCAGGACCTTGATTCACTCGCTCTCGTCTACCATCATGACCCGGAACTCAGAATCCTTGGAATAGACGGTACGGTATCTCACGGCTGGGAGGAGGAGCATACAAGACAAATCGCATTCCTCGACTCGACGGAGCTGGTCAACTTCGTGCCCAGTGAGCCGGAGATTCAATTGCTAGGCAAAGAAATGGTGCTGACGATTTTCCGGCATACTCTCGACATAGTGCACACAGACGGGCAACGCGAACCAACAGTACGAGGACTCGGCACGATACTGTGGAAGAAAGACCCAGCTGACGACAACTGGAAGATTCTCGTGATGCAGCTGGCGGCGCGTCAGAGAAGCGGGGAGCTGGAGATGTAGAACCTCCCCGCCCTCCGCTCCCTGCTCCCCGCTCCCTGCTCCCCGTTCCCACCCCCCTCCTTGTCTAAACTGATCCCACATCTTATTCTGTTCCAACTTTCCACAGGAGTTCGGTCCACTGTCGGACCTCTTCCTCAGTTCGGACGACTATAGCGAACGCGCGCACAATCTCTACAATGAAGGGCATTATGACGCGGCTCTCGAAGTTTTGCGAGATGGCCTCGAACGATATCCCTTCGCAGTGGATCTGCACGTAGGAGAGGGGTACGCCCGACTCGCACGCGACGAATTCCTCTGGGCTCGCCGGAGCTTCGAGACGGCGGTAGAGCTCGAACTCGACCACGAAGAGGCACTAGCAGGACTCGGGGAGACTCTGCTCAAACTCGGACACCGCGAAGCCGCGATGCGCTGTTTCGATCGGGTGTTGTCATTGGGTTTCAAGGAAGATCACGACCTGATGCTTCAGATCGGGCGTGCGCTCTTTCGCGAAGCAATGGTGAATCATGCACGCGGGTTTTTCCAGTTGGCCGTCGACAGCCATCCCAATTCTTCGGAAGCAGTAGCCTGCTTGGGATACGCGCTACACCGAACAGGCGAAGAAGATGCGGCGCTCTATTGGTTGAGGAGAGCGCTCGACCTAGACCCGGCGCATTCCGAAGCGCGCATCTACTTGGGGAACCTGCTGTACGACCGCGGCGAGTACGCAGCTGCCCTCATGCATTTCGAGCGCACGGAACCGGGTGACCATATCGATGAGCTCGCGGTGTGGCGCCTGATCGAGCTGAAGAAGTCAGTGTACCACATATCGCCCACTGATCCCGAGCTGGCCCCTTGGTCGAATCGACTCGCGGGGATCGCTGAAGAGATGGATTCGATCGAACTCCTTCTCGCCGAAGTAGAGGCCGCGCAGCCCGACGGTACCTTTCGCGACCCGCGCCAGCTCGAGCTGTTCGGCACGCTGTTGGTGGAACTGCAGGGAATGCAGCGCCGGACGCCAGGCGAGAAACACCGAGTGCGGACAACATCAGGTGTCTCATATTCCGGCACATGGGAGGAGATCGTTCTGCAAATGAAGATGGACGATCGCGAGCTATCGGAGGCATCAGTGAAGCAGTACATGGCCCAGGCTTCGTTGCGAAAGCACACCGAGACAGGAGTCGTGATCCCCGTAAGTGATGCCGAGAGCTTCATTCGAGGCGCGGCCGCAGCAGGGGTGTTGATGATTTTGTCGTGACGGCCGTACACTTGCCCACCAGCTTCGCCAACTTCTCCCACTTCTAACCTGAGCACTAGATGCACATCACCGATAACGTCATCAGGGAAGTTCTCCCGAACGATTTGACGATACTCGTTCAAAGAGAGACCAGCGCTCCAGTCGTGGCGGTGGTTACCCACGTGAAGGCCGGTTATTTCGACGAACCGGATGAGTGGGTGGGCATGTCCCATGTGTTGGAACACATGTTGTTCAAGGGCACTGATCGCCGCGGTCCGGGTGATATCGCTCACGAGACGCAGTCTTTGGGTGGGTATCTCAATGCCGGCACCAGCTACGTCAAGACCGTCTACTACACGGCACTGCCGTCGAGCAGCGGCGGCATTGAGAAAGCCTTGGATATTCAGGCGGACGCCTTGAGAAACTCAGCGCTCGATCGGGAGGAGTTGGGGCGCGAGCTGGAAGTGATCATACAGGAGGCAAACCGGAAGCTGGATTCGCCCGACGCCGTTGCGGGTGAAACCCTTTACGAACTGCTGTTTCACAAACACCGAATGCGACGGTGGCGAATTGGCACCGAAGCAGGCCTGAGGGAATTCACGCGCGAAGCAGTTTGGGAATACTATTCGACCCGCTACACGCCAGGTCGGGTGGTGGTAGGGATTGTAGGTGATTTGGATACGCAGCAGGCAGTTGAGTTGGCCAGGGGGATTTACGGCGATTGGAACCGACCGACGGTAACCGTTGAATCGTCGCCAGCGGAACCAAGGGAGTTCATTCCCAAGACACGATCGATGTTCGGCGATGTGAAGCGGCCTATTGCCGTGGTGGGTTGGCGTACGGTCGGGGCGCTACACGAAGACACAGCGGCACTCGACGTGGCCGCGTCGGTGTTGGGTTTGGGGCGGGGGGCGCGCCTCTACCGGGTAGTGCGGACAGCGGGCCTGGCGAGCAGCGCGCAAGCGACACATTTCACGCCCGGCGAAGTGGGTGTCTTCGACATCACGCTAGCGGCCGATGGCGATCGGTTGGACGACGCGGTCACCCGCTCTGTTGAGGTCGCTCTCGAGCTCGCACAGGACGGTCCAACCGAGTCAGAACTCGACCGGGTGAGAGCGATGGTAACAATGCGAAGGGCACGAGTCTTCGAGTCGATGGATTCGAGGGCGGCCGCATTGTGCGAAGCTGAGGCACTTGGCGGGTACACGCTCGTCGACGAAGAATACGACAAGTTGATGGCTGTAACGCCTGACGACGTGAAGGATGTGACAGCGCGATACTTGAGTCCCGATCGTGCGTGCGGCGTGTTTTACCTCCCGCGTGGAGACGCGGGTCGGTTTGGCGGGAACTCCTGGCCGTTGGAACTAACAGTGTCGACGCCGATTCTGCATCCATCGGCTGTTTCTGATGTCGAAGTCTCATCCGCCACTACTGACTCCACTGTCGACATCGTCTATTACGATGGGGAAGTCCTTCGCCATTCATATCCAGGCGTGGACGTACTTGTGAAGTCGAAACCCGGGTCCGGTCTCGTTACGCTCGGATTGGATGTGGCGGGGTTGCCGTCCATGGAGACTGAGGCCAACACCGGTATCTCGCGGCTACTGGCCAGGTCCACCGTTCGAGGTGCAGGTGGGAAGACTGGCGAGGAGTTGGCTTTGGCCGCTGAATCTCTGGGCGGCGGGATAGTCGCGAGTAGCGCTGCCGATGGTTTGGGGTGGGGCATCACCGTCCCGCCTGAGTCGCTCCGCGCCGCTGCGGAACTGCTTCGCATCGTAGCGCTGGAGCCCAACTTGGAGTCGGCGGACATCGCGAAGGAACGCGTACTCCAGGCTAGCGATGCTCGCAGGTCACAGGATGACATGCTCAGACATCCGATCCAGCGTGTGCTGGCGCAGGCCTTCGAAGGCGATGCGTATGGTCTTCCACAAATCGGCGAGCCCGAGACAGTCGCAGCACTGACTGGGGACGATGTGCGTGAGTGGGGTGCCGCCGTAGGGGGATACCGGGCAACGGTAGTGGCAGTTGGAGATTTGGATCGAGAAAGCATGTTGGAGGGAATCGCACCCTTGGCTGGCTGGCCGGCAGCCGAAGAGGCGGCGGCCGAGCGGGGTGGGCATGTGGTATTTCATGCTCAGTCGGGATCCGAGCATCGAGACAAAGCCCAGAGCGCCTTGGCCATGGCATTCCCATCGGTGCCTGCGGCGTCACCCGACAGGTTTGCGATTGCTGTCTTGGGATCGCTGCTAAGTGGGCTTGCTGGCAGGTTGTTCGAGGAACTGAGGGACAAGCGTTCGCTCGCATACACGGTAGCTGCGATGCCCTGGCTCCGGCGTCGTGGCGGCGCGATGCTGACCTACATAGCCACGTCGCCTGATCGTGAATCAGAGGCGCGGCAGGGGATGCTCGAAGAACTGGAGCGGCTAGTTGAGAAGCGGGTACCGGAACCGGAACTCACTCGCGCACGCAACTATGCCGCCGGGCTGGTCGAGATGCGGCAGCAAAATGCCTCGTCAGTCGCAAGCGAGATCCTCAATGCATGGTTGAACGGAGTGCTCGACGAGTACACCACCACTGCAGAACGGATACGGGCGGTGACGGCCGAGGAGGTCGCTCGCGTGGCAGCCGATGTGTTTGGCACGGGGCAACGGGCGGAGTATGTGCTGAGAGGGGTCGGACAGGCGGACGGGCGGACAGGCGGACGGTAAAAAGGGCAGCAACCTACCGCCCGACCGCCCGGGGACGGGCAGGGTGCGGAAGGGGACCGCCGGGTGGTGCGGGGCCGGGTGTGGTACCGCCCTGTGTGTTGGTGAAGGGCGGGGTTAAAACATGGACATCGCGAGAAACGAACGTAGGTTGTCGTTCGTCACTCGCAGACGGTCGCACAGCAGCCTGACCACCGACCAGAGCACTTTGTATCCGAGCTCGCGGTCAAAATCCAGGAGCATCTCAAAGTCGGAACGCGTGATGGTGAGTAGAACGCAATCGGTGTTTGCAATCGCGTCCGTGGAACGCGTTGAACGGTCTAGTACGGCCATTTCACCGAAACATGCACCGGGTTTCAAGACGGCCAGTGCTTCTTCGCCGGACCCAGGCACGTCGCGCGAGATGCGGACCTCGCCGTCGGCTATGATGAAAAGGCGGTTTCCAGGCTCGTCCTCTTTGAATATCGTTTTGCCAAATTTGAAGCGCTGTTCGTTGCAGATCTCAGCTACACGGTCTAATTCGTTCTCTTCGAGATCGGCGAAGATAGCGGCCTTCTTTATGAGGCTCAGGTCCATGTGATCTCACCTTGCAGGGAGATGGGAACTTAGGTGGAAGCTACAGACCGCCTCGATGCGCGGCAAGATAGAAAGCTGCTAAGAGCGCCGGACCTGCTCACGATGTGCAGGATTCCGCTCGCGGTGGTGTTTCTGCTCGTCGATGCGGCAATCGTGCGGCTCGTGGTGCTTGGATTGGTGGTTGTCACCGATGTTGGCGATGGCATCTGGGCACGTCGCATCGGTGGGTCAAAGGCAGGCGCGGTGCTGGATCCGATCGCCGACAAGCTGTTCATGCTGGCGGCGTTTATCGTGGTTTTTCGAACCGGCCTGCTGAACCCTTGGGAAGTGCTTGGAGTGCTTCTCAGAGACATCACGGCTCTGATTAGCTTCATCGGTGTTACAATCCTACGCCGACCGAAGACGCTTCCCGCCCGGGCCGGTGGCAAGGCGGTCACGGTCTGCCAGGCACTCACACTGCTCGCCTTTCTCGCCGGGTCGGAGCTGTTGCGCCCGTTGGCGTGGGCTACGGCGGCGATTTCCCTGTATGCAATCTGGGATTACATGACGGTGGCGAGAAACAAACGGTAATTTTGGTGATTCCGAACTGAGGAACCAATGACACGGATTCTGCCCATACTCCTCGCCCTATTGTGCTGGGCCGCGGCTGCGGCACAGAACGACCCTGTCCAACTCGGCCTTCACGGTTTCGCGGCTAGGGTTGGGGTCGATTTCGAAGGCCAGGGCCAGGCGCTGGCGAGCTTCGCGGTGGATATGGGCAATCTCTACACCGATCGGCTACGCTTGCGGCCGTCGGCGGAACTGGGGTTCGGTTGGGGTGACAATACGTATGTGGCTAATGTGGAGGCTGTGTATCGGTTCACGGCCGATACAGTCGTTGCGGTGCCATATCTTGGTGGTGGCGTTGCGCTATTCGGGCAGGAAGGATGTGGTGAAATCGAAGATTGTCCAGCATTTTGGGCGCAATTTGTATTGGGATTCGAGGTGCGGCTCCGAAACCATATAAACTGGGTGCTGGAATACCACGCTGAAGATGCGTTCAGACGTCATCGGATCTTCTTGGGGCTGACTTCTAGGCGGGGGAATTAGCTTGTCGAATAACCGTGCGATATCGTTGGAGTGGACAGGTGAGGGAATGAGATTTCAGGGCGGTGGAGTCGATCCTCAGACCCCTCCCATCATACTCGACGGGAGGGGTGAGGAGGGACCCACCCCAATGGACGGGTTGCTGCTCGCAGCAGCTGGATGTGCCGGTGCCGATATCGTCGTCATCCTCAAGAAGATGAAGGTGGCACTCAACACGGTCTCTATCGACCTGGTGGGTGAGCGGCGTCCGGAACATCCCAAACGATATGTGTCACTGAAGTACGTGTTCCGACTTGCCGGTGAAGGTCTGGAGCGCTCCAAAGCAGAGCGAGCTGTCCGCCTCTCGCTCAACAAGTACTGTTCGGTGACGCAAAGCCTAAACCCCGATGTCAAGGTGGATTACGAGATTGAGCTTCTCTAGGTTGTTCATCTGCACGTTCGTGCTTTTATACGTGCCGTATTCCGTTGCCGCGCAGCAAGCGACCGAGTGGAAAGTTCAAGGGCTCACCAATGTCGGCGGCGACAGGTTTTTGGGAGGAGGCGTGGGCTTGGCCCTCAGGACGAGGGGGAGGATGCGCGTCGGCTTCACTCTGAATGCAGGCGATCTCGAAGGCCAGGCCGCCGTGAGGCCCGAACTACTCGGCTCCTTTCACTTGAACCCTTTCAAGCGTCAAGGAGTCTCACCCTATGCTGGGGGAGGAGTTGCGGTTGTCCACGCGAAAGGATACACCCGCGAGTACATAGTGGGTTTTTTGGGCGTCGAGTCACGACCCGGCCGGTCTTTCGGTTGGTTTGCTGAGGTGGGGCTCGGCGGCGGTGCCAGGCTTGCGGCGGGATTGCAGTGGAGAAACCGACGCACGCGCGCA
>CAYTDU010000004.1:0-2299 GCA_964436395.1 uncultured Gemmatimonadaceae bacterium
TACGCTGCCACACCGCTGAACAGGTCGGTTCTATTGCGAAGGTCGGCGTAGTCGGGATAGGACGAGACACTATACGGGTAGTTATTCGGTGGTCCGTCGCTGGTGTACACCTCAACCAGCTCCTCCGGCGCTCGCATCGGTACACCGGAAAGCAGAATGGCGTTCACGACGCTGAACACAGCGGTGTTGGCACCGATGCCGAGGCCGAGCGTCATGACGGCGATGCCTGTGAAGAGTGGGCGAGTCCGTAGACTCCGCAGAGCGTACCTGATGTCCTGAAGAAACGATTCCATGAAACTTCTCGATGGCTTGTTTGGCGCAGTATGGATGCGACGCTGGAACCTCAATCGAATGGCAAGAGTGACTACGTCGAAGGCACCTCGGGACCAACCCCAGATCCTCGCGAGCCGGCTGCTAGTACCATTGTCTTCCAGAGCCTCAGCAAACAGGCTTTCCATCTCCTGGGCGTGAGCTGAGCGGAATTCTGCAGGTAGTAACCGCAGCAAGAATCGATAGGTGAGTCTGCTCATTGTGCGAAGTTGCCCGAGCCCACCCTGTCCAGTGCGGCGCGAGCCAAACCCTGAAGTCTGTCGGCTTCGGCGGCAAGAACGCGGGCACCATCCGGTTTGATGCGGTAGAACCTCTTCTTCTCACTTTCGCCTTCCGGGCGCTCACTGTGGTCGGTCAACTCCTCTATCCAGCCCAGGGCTACGAGATCCTCCAGTGATCCATACAAGGTCGCCGGCCAAAGCCTGAGTTTGCCGTCCGTTTGCTGGAGCACAGAGCGCACGATGCCCGAACCGTGTTGTGCTTCTTCAGAAAGCGCCAGCAGAATGTGGAACCACTGTGTCTTCAACGGCAGATGGCGATCGAGGTCCGCTGCCAGGCGAGCTTTGTTTCCCATGCTGTAGTCTCTGGTGTTGTATTGTGCGGTATAATACGGAAGAGTAGTACAGGGGGTTTCAGAGTGCAGTCTGTAATCCACCGGCCTGCCGCCTCACCGCTATAGCCATCGAAATTGGGATTGCACCGAGTGCAAGCGGGAACCAACTCGAGCCTGGTATGTCGATGTTCCAAAGGAACATCCTGTCGACCTCTGCGACGATGGTTGGAATCAGCCCAGCCATGGCCCCTGTTAGGATGATCCTCATTCCCGATTCCCGCTGTTGGCCTTTGGGCGTTTTGATCAGCGTGTGAATCAACGCTGCGACGGCGAACACTGAATAGACGAACATCAGCAAGCCGTACAGCGGTCCGAACGTATGGTAGAACCGCGGATGGAAGATCAGCTCGAGGATGAGAGTGACTATGAGAACTAGCCATCCTCCGAAAATCAGCGCAGTGGCTACTCTGTTCTGGCCGATGCGTTTTGTCTGGGGGAACAGCAGGAAGAATCGGAGCAGCAGGAGCGTCCAGAGCACGAACATCGCTACCTGGAAGTGCATTGCGACTCCATCCCACCCTCCCAGGTAAGGCCCTGGGATCGCAGCTGCCGGAGTGAGGCCAATGTAGGCTAATCGGACTCCGTGGATGCTTCCGGTTGAGAAAAGAGCCCACAACCCGGCGCCAACGAACGCGAGCAATATCACTGACCCACCGAGCAACAGATTGTTGTTCCCGGCACGAGGATCCCTGAGGACGATGTCTGCGGAAAGCGTCTGCCCTTCTCGATCGACAACCAGCGTCAACGACTCACCCGGCTTGCGCCGCAGGGAACGCGGCCACCGTGAATACATGCCGAGTTCCTCGACCGGTATTCCCTCGACAGAAATGACGCTGTCACCTTGCTGAAAACCTGCCGACTCCAGGGTGCGGCCTTCGGGTGCGTGTAGGATCGTGTAGTCGGGCTGAAACAGCGGATCGTAGCGCCCCCAACCCGATCTGTCGAAAACACCAACGATCGCCCAGGCTGTTATTGCCACGACCGCCACGATTGCGAATACCCGATGGCGGAACAACGTCATTTTGTCAATCGACTTGTCGGAGGACATGGATCTCCCCACAGAAGCTCTATTCGGTTCGCAATGATTCGCTTGGGCAGGCGCGACTGGCTCGTCGCGCCGGCACGAACGCGGCCACGAACGCAACGCTCAGCAAAAGGATCGGAACGCACACGAGGGTCGGCATGTCGAAAGGCTCGACGCCGATCAAGAATCCGTGTAGAAAACGAGCTACACTAACTGCGGCCAACACGCCTAAGAACACAGCGGCAGCAACGACCACCAGGATGTCTTTGATCATTGACCAAATCACGTTGCTCGCCTTGGCTCCAAGCGACATCCGAATTCCGACCTCTCTG
>CAYTDU010000004.1:2309-30731 GCA_964436395.1 uncultured Gemmatimonadaceae bacterium
CTGGTGGCGGCGCATCTCCGACTTTGGGGAACCCAAATGCAACCAAAAGGCCGGCGGCAGCGCGGTATGGAAAGAGCATGACCGAGAACTGCTCCCTCAAGGACGACACGGTCATGACGACCAACTGGGCATCTACGCTGCGAACGAGGTGGCGGAGGTTCGCTGCGATTTCGGCCGCAGGCGCATTCCCGCGGGCCACCAACAGCACGTTGTCGGCTCGGTGTGCGTGCTGTTTCGCAGCCAAATAGAAGAGTGGTTGGGGCGCTTCGTCCAGCCGGTCGAGTTTGATGTCGCGCGCGACACCCACCACTCTCATGGGTTGTTCGAGTTCAGTCGAGAACACTGACCGCCCCAGGGGATCTTCGCCCGGCCAGAACCGCCGGGCCGCCGCCTCGCTGACCACCAACACAGGGTCAGTGTCAAAACGATCGGCTCCCCGGATGCCGCGGCCGGCAATTAGGTCGATTCCCATCGCCGGGAAGAAGTTCTGATCGATACAATAAATCCGGACGTGGTGGTGCTCGTAGTCTTCGGGAGGTTCCACTCCGGGAATGTCAAACGCGCCGCTCCCGGCACCTACGGCCAAAGGGATGCCGTTTGACACGCCAACCTCATTCACGCCTGGAAGTGCCCTCGCACGTTCAACCAACTTCTCGGTCGTGCTGCTCCACTCGCTCATCGGTATTCCGCTTACGCCGAGATCCAGCCACACGACCCCGGCATCCTGGGTAGCGAATCCGGGATCGGCATTCCTCGCCTCCTGAAGGCTCCGCAGGAACAATCCTCCTGCCACGAGCAGTACTACCGAGACGACAATTTGCAGGCCGATCAGCACGTTCCTCAGGTCGAAATGCCGATGCCTGATTGGAGGATGCTCCCCCCTCAAGACCGGAGCGACATTTGGAGACGTACTGCGGAGAGCCGGAGCGACACCGGCAAGCAATCCGGCCAAGGCAGTCACACAGAGCGAAAACAGCAGGACATTCGAGTCGAGCGAATGGTCGATGTCGATCGGTACCCAAAACGGCGGTTGAATCGCCGTCAGCACGTTGAGCAACCAATGGGCAAGCAGAAGCCCGGCAAAACAGCCGACCACCCCGAGTACCATCGTCTCCGTGAGGAACTGGCTCACCAGGCGAATTCGGTACGCACCCAACGCGCAACGGACGGCTACTTCGCGTGCCCGATCTGCGCCTCGTGCGAGGAGAAGACTCGCCAAGTTCGTGCAGGTGAGCATGAGCACCAACCCAACCATCGCCATCAGCAGGGCCGCAATCGGCAGAAGAAGTACCCGGTCAAAATCCGGTTGGATCACTACGTCCAGTGTCGGGACGACATTGAACGTCCGGTCTTCGTAGACATCGGGGAATGCAGCCTTCAACTGGTCGGAGAGCCCGTCGATTCGCACGCTGGCATATTCGGGGCGCACATCGGACCGCAACCTTCCTATCACCTTTACGTCCTGTGCGGTCCGGTCGAAGTACATCCCTTCGTCACCTTCGCGACTGAGGGCGGCGGCCATCTTCATCGGCACGAAGACGTCTGTTCGTACTCCTGGCACCATCAGGCTTTCGAACGACTCGGGCATCACCCCCACGATGGTGAACGGTCTCCCTCCCAGAGTGATCGACTTTCCAATGATATCAGGTGCTTCAGCATAGCTCCTCTGCCAACGACCGTACCCGAGGATTGCTACCGGGTGGTTTCCGGGAACCACGTCTTCTTCGGGGAGGAACACCCTTCCCAATCGGGGCTCGAGCCCCAACAGCGGAAACAAATTCTGCGTAACGGCCTCGATGAACACGGGAACCGCACCGTCGTTTTCCATCACACGTGACATCCGGCCCGCGTACGCGCCTACCGCGTCGAAAACGTCGTCGAGTCCCCTCAACTCGAGAAGGTCCTGGTAGGACGTATTTGCGTATGCTGATCTCCCCTCGACTTTGGAGTAAACGTGCACGAGTTCCTGCGGAGCCCGGTAGGGGCGGTTGCGGATGAGCACAGCGTTCACCAGGGAAAAGATCGCCGTATTGGCTCCGATGCCCACGGCTAGCGTGAACACGGCCACGAATGAGAATCCCGGAGATTGCGAAACCCGGCGGAATGCGTATCTGAGATCCTGAATCAACGGACCCAAAGGTGGTGCTTTCTTGGTTGCGGACGACATCTCGCCTAGGCTCGGTGTCACTGCTCTCTTCGAGCATTCCTTCCACGATTGCAGATGCTCGCGGGGAAGGCCTATCAGAAGCTCGGCGAGCATCCGCAACTCGGCGCGAGTCGCGCTCGACACCCCTCGCCCAGCCCGGACTGCGTCCGACGTGTCCCTAAACGCCTGGAGCATCTGGAGGGCGTATCGCGTTCGGAACTCTCCAGGCAACAGATAGAGTGTCCATCGGTACAGATTCCCGACGATCCCGTGGTCCCGATAGCCTCCTCGGCTCACCGACGTACTGCCCCTTTCGAATACGCAAGCTGGACGAGGCCTTCGAGACGCTTCACTTCGGCGCTCAAGACGCGCTGCCCGAACTTGGTTATGCCGTAGTACTGCCGCCGCTCATCGCTTTCCGCACGGTCGAGACCCATCGGTTCCACAAGTCCCTCATTCTCCAGCCGCCTGATGGTACCGTAGAGAGTCGCTGGCCAGAGCTTGATCTTCCCGTCGGTCCGCGTCTGAACCTCCTGCATTATGGAATAGCCGTGACGCGGCTCTTCGGCCAGCGTGAGGAGGATGTGTAGCCAGTTGGGCTTGAGCGGTAACAGGGAGTTGGGGTTGCGATGGGTCATGAGTCTCTCCGTATATAATGCATCATGCAATATATATATGCACACATATATAGTATTACGTGAGAGACTTCGTTTGGTTTCAGATATCCCTGACTTCGACTCTAGGGGATGCGCCTACCGCTCGTAGACGACCTCACCGTCCACGATCGTCATCAGCACTTCCCCTTGCAGCAGCGCGTGCGGGTCTTGGGATCCCACGTTCAGCGGATCGATCGACAGCACCGTGAGATCTCCCCACTTGCCGACCTCTATCGTTCCGGTCAGATCTTCCCTCGACGAAGCATATGCTGGCCAAACCGTGTAGGCGCGCAATGCTTCTTCGGGCGTCATGCATTGGTCGGGGTACCAACCGCCTTCCGGCTCGAGATCCCTGTTGGTTCGCGTTATCGCGCTGTGTAGACCGTAGAAAATGTCCCAGTCACTGCCGCTCAAATCCGAGTTGAAGATGAGCGGTACTCCGTTCCGTCGCATTGTCCTCCATGCATAAGCGCCGAGGATACGCTCGGGTCCCACACGGTCCTCCGCCCATGGAGCATCTTCAACTGCGTGTGGCGGTTGCATCGAAGCCACAAGGCCTAGCTCGGCAAACCGAGCGAAGTCGTCGGGATGCACGACTTGGGCATGCTCGATTCTGTGGCGCAGCGACTTCGATTCGGGATGTTCCGCCAACACGCGTTCGTAAAAATCCAGCACGTCTCTGTTCCCGCCGTCACCGATTGCGTGAATAACTGCTTGGAAACCTGAGGCCATCGATTGGGCCACGAGATCTTCGATGAAGCCATACGCTGCGCCGTACTCACCACTCTCGCCCGGCATGTCCGAGTAAGGCTCGATCATTTTTGCGCCGCGCGAACCGAGGGATGCGTCGTAATAGGCTTTGACGGATCTGATCTGCAGGAAGTCGCTCGGGTTTTCGGTTGGTCCCCGCTCGAGCCACTCTTCAAGAAGTTCGCGCCCGGCCTCCCGCGTTGACAGCATAGCCTCTACCCGGATTGGCAGAGCGTTTTCCTCGGCCAACGCCAGGTATGCTTCGGTGTAGTTGGGGAAGATCCCAGCGTGATGCCCGGCAACATAGCCTTTCTCCAAGATCGCTTGCAGACCGTGCAAAACGACGCGTTTCCTCTGGTCGAGAGATCGCTCCGGAACGGCGTATCGCAACATCGGCTCGGCGCGGTTGAGGAGAACGCCGGTTAGGTTGCCGGCTCCGTCCTTTACGATCTCTCCGCCTGACGGCGTAGTAGTGTTGTGGTCGATGCCGACCGCCTCGAGCGCAGCGGCATTGCCCAAAACTGCAAATCCTCGCAGGCCTTTGAGGACGACCGGTCTATCGGGGAATAGCTGATTCAGTCGAGTATTTGTGGGGAGACGATTGGCAAAGTCGCCCTCATCCCAGCCGCGGCCGATAATCCACTCACCTTCACCGAAAGTCTCCGCCCGAGCCACCACGCGCTCGATTATCTCCTCTTCGGTCGTTACACCAATCAGATCCACTTCTTCGGCCAGCTCTCCGAGCTCTTCATAGTGGCCGTGGCTTTCGATTAGTCCGGGTACGACTGTTGCCCAACCGAGATCGCGCACTTCGGTGTTCGGACCGACATAGGCTCCGATTTCCGAGGCCGAACCAACGGCGATGATGAGGCCGTCCTTTACAGCCACCGCTTCAGCATCCGCTGTCCAGGCGCCGTCTGCAAAGGGTGCGTCAGCAGCCGGAATTCCCTCCCGATCTGGATCTCCCCACGACATTGTGTAGACGTTGGCATTTGTGAGAATGAGGTCTGCATCATTGGTACTGCATGCAGAAGCGAGCACCATTAATGCCGAAAATCCTCCGAGAACCAGGCGGACATGACTGTTCATCTATCTGCACCCCGTCATTCTGAATGCTCCGATGCGAGTTGAGTAACTTTGAGCATCTGCTTTGTAGTAGTCTCCAACATACCAGATCGTGCAGTCGTCGACCGGGTCGATTGCCGTCTGCGTATAGTCTTCCCAACGCAAGGTGTTCTCTTGCGGTGCCTCACCCTCGACGAGCACTGTTTCTCCCAGCGTCATGACGCCGAGAGAGTCGTTTACCAAACGGCCGGCGAAGCGTTGGCCCGCGTAGTGGGGAGTCCCTCCAAAGGAGTACCCGATACCGATGTTGCCAAGGCGATCAATGGCCGGGCTGGCCATCCACCGAAAAAAACCGCCAGGTGCGTAGGTACCTTGCTGCCGGAGCCACACCGAACGATCGCGGTCCACTGAGAACTCGTACCAGCGTACTCCCCCACCTCCAAACTCCGTTGCCACGGAGTGCACCGCCACAATCGACTCGCGGTCTCCCAAATTGCGATATACGAGGCGGGACATGATTTTGTCGCCTTGTGCATCCAACCGCTGGTCGGTTTCGGGCTGAGGTACGCATCGAGTGAGCTGGCCGTCACAGAGGTAGCGATATGGAGCGACTGCGATCTTCTCCGGTCCGGTGAGTGTAGTCCCGTCCGGATGTTCCCAGTCCACCTTGAACGACCAGACGTAAATTCCGTCGTCGTCGAAATCTTCCTCGAGCTGAGTCCCTCCCGTGGCCATCATGATGTTGGGTGCGCCCACCGGTGGTTCGTTCGTTCCGTCAACGTCTGCGTTGTTCAGGAAGTTCACTCCGTCTATCACAAAACACTGTTCGGTAGCGGGTTCCCCCGCCAACATTCTGTTCCGGTCGACCACGCATGCGTGTTTTTGAACTATGTCGTCGCCGGTGCTCGTGGGCACGTAGTATCCATCGGGCCAAACTGCCGGACGTGGGTAATCCGGGAAGAGCGGTCTGAGGAACTCGTAACGGTAGTATGATCCCATTGGGTCCGAACTCGTACTCACCGCATAACACATGGAGTATGGTCCGCTCACCTGGGGCGGTCGTTGTCGCCTGGTGGGCGCCGACGTGCTGGAGTCGGGCAGCGCCGGTGGCGGCACGAACAACGGCGCCGGCTGTCCAGGCTGTTCAGGTATTCCGGGTGGGCTGACAAAAACACGGTCTCGGGCGGTCCACTCCTCCGGTTGGTCGGGGCGTTCAGGGCTTCGCCTGAAGATGGGCATCGTGATCAACCATCTGTCGGCCAGTTGATCGTAGCGGACCACGGCATCGCCGTTGTTCCTGGCCTCACAAGTTCCGCCAAATCCCTTGAACACCGTGTTCGTGGGGACAGCCCCGTATAGCACCAGACCGGTTGTGTCGAACAGTTCGCCCTTTTTCGTGAAGATCGCTAGACGCGTGTTCACGGTTTGCATGATGTGGTTGGGTCCAACGGCCAAGCTGTTGTCGGAGGGATTACGGCCACGAGCATACCCGTGGGGACCCTCGAAGCCAAATCCGAGACCGTCGAAACTCTCAACCAATTCCAGGCCTGCACGTTCGCCCGGAGTCGTCTGCTCCGCATCGTCGGCGCTCAGGATCGGCGCAATGCGGTTCTCAGTATCGGAACACGCCAGTGGTAGGGTGCAAACCGCCGCCCACAGGGCGGCAGCCCTCATCGACGTCAATTTCCCTCCACGGTCCTACGGTACTTGAATACTGGGTAAACGATTGGGCGCTCATCCACACCGAGTTCACGCAGAGTCTCGTCGAGCACGCTCCAACCCACAAAGCCGTCCTTTGCCTGTGGCTCCAGGAAGTAAAACGCTGCATTCGCCAGCGGCTGGGCCATATCGATGAAGTACGTGCCTGCCGGAAACTCGCGTACCGAATTCTCGAAGAAGCCGCCCTCGAGCTTCGTCATGTTGTAACCGCCCTCACTCACCTTGAGCATGCGGTCGACAACAAACTCGGAGCCTTCGGCGGTCATCGGTTCCTCTAGCTGTGTTACCTCGATGTTGTGGGTCCTGATCTTCTCGACCAAGAATTCCAGCTCGGCGGGGATGATATAACCGCGTGGCATCCAGGTGTCACGGGTACCCACGGGCAGCGTCATATCGTCTACATTGCCCACAATTTCCGGCTCACCTGTGGGACGCACGTGGGATTCGACGCTCGTTCCAGGTAGGAAGTCCGTGGGCACCTCAGGAAATCCGTCTCGATACGCGCGGATTTCGATCTTGCCCCGCGACTGGTACTCGCCTTCCAGCCAGTTCCGAAGCTCACCCGACTCGGCGCCGTCCAACACCTTCTGCACTGTCTCATCGTCCGCCGCCCGATTGATCTCGAGCATCTCCTCGCCGTGTGTGTTGGTGTACTCGAGCAGTGAAGTGATGAAGGCGTACTGGCTGTAGACCTGGCGCTCCCAACTCGCTGCCCCCGGCGTCTCGCAGAGGATCGACATCCGGTTCCGCAGTGAATACGCATTGGCCAGGAATTTTGCCTCCGTGCTCCAGATCGTAGCGTCGTGTGACCAGTCGGTTGGAGGCCACTCCTCGCCCGTCCACAGCGCGTGTGTGAATGGTTCCTGCTTGAAGTTTTCCCGGACGAGATCTCGCACGGCGGGAAACAGGCTGTTGCGAACGTATGTCCGTGGCCCCGGGTGCGCAGCGGGTACAGTGGCGTTCGTGTACGCAATGCTGTACGCGAAGTTGCCGGTTCCCATCCTGTGGGAGTCGTACATCAACACAGGATCCCATTCGTTGAGCAGTTCTTCGAGGAGACCGTTCATCTCAATGGTCTCGAGCTTGACCGCATCGCGATTGAGATCGAACCCGTCCACATTGTGGCGTTGACCGCCAACATAGGGTCCACGGTCTCTGGTATGGAGACTCGCGGTGCCATCCACGTTGAAGATCGGAGTGATGATTACGATCTGGTTGTCGAGCAGGTAACCGCGGTCTCCGAACAGGATGTCGCGCATCACCATCATCGACGCTTCGGCGCCCTCCGGCTCGGGCGGATGGATCTTGCCTTGCACGTAGATGACCGGCTTACCTGACTCGCGTGCTTCCTCGGGAGAGGTTACCCGAGGATTCGCCAGCACGATGGCCGAGGACACTCTGCCGGTGCCCGTGGTAAACAGGTCGAACACGTGGACGTTCTCGCTGCGCCACTTGATGAGGTCGAGGAATTCGTGGACATCTTCGATCTGCATAGTCCTGGTGAAATCGGATCGTTCGGCGACGGTCAGTAGCTCGTCCGGCCAATCGCCGGTCCAGCCATCCGGTACCTCGTTACCCCAGTAAAAGTCCTGCTGACCGTACGCCGTTCCCATACACAGTGTGAGAACGACGAGTGCCGCCAGAGCGCGAATCCTCTTCATCGGTTTCCTCCCTACCTAACCGTCGTTTCCCAGGTTGCCCAGTTGCCACCAAAGAGCCTCAATCCCATAGCGGATGGACTGGTCGGCTGCGGTACCAGCGCTTCGAAGACCTGCATTGCGTGCGCCTGCGCACGCGTGTACTGCGTGGCTGCCTTTCCAAAAAGCTTCAACGATTCGTTGCCGCTGCTCAGAAGCGCTTGATCGGTCGCAAAGTTGCCGCGGTAGTATTCGGCGTTGGCCAGCGAGTAGAGATCCTCTAGCGCGGCGTATCCGGTGTCTCTGTAGTTGAGCTGCATCAGCTCTTTGTACGCCTTGGCCAAATCCGCATACGCATGCTCCTTCGCCTGATCCACAACGGCTTTCGGATCGGATGCCAGCCGCAGTCGATAGAAGGTGTGTGTGCCATCGATATACTGATAGTTGCTGAGCATGTCGCTGCCATCCGAGGCCATCGATGAGTGGATGACGCGTCCCGCTGGGCCTGTGCAGACGTTTGCGATCCCTTCATCTCCTCTATGAGGAATGCTCACCGAAACCCAGCCGTTCGAAGGGCGACAGATCTTTGCGTCCCAACCACCCTCAGGAGGGTGCGGCGGCGGGTTGCCGGGGAAGCGCAGAATCATCTTCATGAATTCCGGGTCTATCTCGCCATGATAGTTGTGGAGCATATCCCAGAACAGCATGTTCCTCGGTGAAGAGTACGGATCGTATCCACCGTGTTCCTTCACGAACGCCCCGAACTTCGTGACCGCCATGTCTGTGTGCAGGTACGTGTTGGTTGAGAATAGGAAGTCGTTCTCACCGAAATCACCCGAAGCCCGAACCGCCTGCACAGCGGCGGTCTTCTCGACGACAAACGCATTGCGTTCCTGGTCAACGAAATGGAAATTCTCGGGGAAGTTGATGGGGAAACCGGTCATGATGTCGCGCGCCTGCACGGCGTTGTCAGCGAACCGAATGATGTGCGGCAACGCGTTCGCCCAGCAGAGCCCGTAGTCGTAGTCCTCTGTTCTCGGAGATGCTCCGCCCCCACTGTTCCCGATGAACATACCGTTGTTGTTGATGTAAAAATGCTCGCCCATCTCGCCGGCCACTGCACCGCACATGTAATTGTGTCCGTTGTCCGGGAATGCGACGATGACGACGGCGCGGAAGGCCTCACCGCTGCCGTCCACTGTATCCAGGCCAACGAGTTTGCCATCCTTTGTCGCACTGCCCCAGGCCGAACACACCGAGCAGCTCTTTCTTGGCGGCAGGTCGCTCTGCTCGGCTCCATCCGGCATGTGTGCCGTCGCTGGATCGGGGAGGACGCAGTTCATCATCAGCGCGTCCTCGTACGACACTTCGTACCCGGATGCCGTCACGCCGGCCGCCATTCCCTTCACCATATCGATGATCTCGGGCGTGTGTCGCTCGATGTAATACTGGCTTCCCTTGAGACCTGCGATCACTTGATCGTGGCTCATGCGTTGGAGCGCCGACGCCCAGTGGGATTGGATGTTGAGATATATGTGCGCAGCTGCCTGCTGCCCGTATTGGTAGCCCATCTCGAAGTCGGATCCACTGAGAAATACCACCGGAAGGATGTCGGGCGGCAGCAAGCTGCGCTCTTGCGGTGTGGAGCCGCGTGCGACCGAAAATGGAAACATATTCCCGAGTCCCACTCCCGCCACTCCCGCTACTCCCGCACTCTTCAGAAAGTCCCTTCGATTAGTTGTCATGGTAAGAGTCCTCGAAAAAGAAGGCTGCTGAATTCCAATCAGCTAAAAAGAATTGTTGAACCGCACCCAGAGTTCGTCTCCCAGTTGCCAGTAGCGTTCCACGGTGCTGTTCGCCAGGCCGTGCACATACTCCGTCAGGAAAGCTTCAGCTCGTGCCGGGTCTCGTTGGTATAGTGCCAAAGCTTCTTCCTCGATCGCAGCTTGTCTCGCAAACGCCTCAGTTTCGATTGGTCCCCAGACATCCTGGATGACTCCTACCATCTCCTGGTAGCGGAAATATGAGAGTTTGCTGGCTCTTCTGAATGCCCACCACGCACAATCGCGGCTGAACTCCCTGCGTCCATCAACCATGTACGACTCGGGCATCTGAGAAATCCCTATATAGAACGGTAGGTGAGGGGTGGTTACAGGGTTGTCGTACCCCAGCCATACCACTCCGCCGATCGGATCGGGCAGCCAGTTGCGGGATTGCGTAACGCTCAGGTACGTCGCCGCCGGCGAAGCAATCGTGCGTTCGCGATCAATCTCCAGCAACTCCCTCATATCGCTACTCATGAATGGGTTGGCCACAGGGCTCTTCACAGTCTCCCCGTCCCGGTTCACGACATTCAATCGCCGAGTCATGTCGTACGGTGTGTCGGCGTAGTAATCCCTGAAGATGGTCAGCAGATCCTGGACATTGACTTTTTCGTCCGGCTTCACCGAAAGCGGGAAATTCTCTGCATTGGCGTCCAAGCCGAGCGACGGCGCGAGCAGGCTCAGTGCTCTCCATTCGCGGCGCCGGGAATACAGGCTGTTGCGATGCGCATAGGCATAGGAAAAGCGGAACTCCTCCCCGCTGTCGGGATCCCACCAACCCATCTCCTCGGCGAGCGAATGGACGTTGTCGGATGCCATGTAGTTGTCCGAATCGTCCAGTTCCAGTTCCAGTATCCGGTGAGAATTTGCGCTCACCGCTATCTCGTCATCCGGAATGCGAACCGCTGCCCACACGGCACCGATCTTCCCGCGGCCTGGGCCGAGAATCTCAAAAAACCAGACCTCGTTTGGGTCGGCGAAGGTGAAACACTCTCCCCAGTCGTTGTACCCGTACTCCTTGGTGAGCTCGTCGGCAATCCGGATCGCCTCACGGGCATTCGTGGCCCGTTCCAGGACGAGGCGATACAGCTCTGGGGCGTCGATGAGTCCTTCGGTGCTTCTCAGCTCGCCTTTGCCACCTGTCGTGGTCTCCCCGATTGCAAGCTGATGCTCATTCATGATCGGGTACGCCGCATCCATGAACTTGAAAGTCTCATCCACCTGCGGGATCTCGCCGGCAGGGATCCGGTCGGGATCGTGCGGTACGGACGTGCGCTTCGGCTGGAGCCAGAGGGTCGCAACAGAGCCCGGCTCGTGGGTCTTGTGTGGCTCGAGGCTGATCCATGTGCGGTCCGTGCCGGAATCGCACGAGTGGCTCGTCATCGTCGATCCGTCCACCGATGCTTCTTTGCCTACTAAGAGGCTGGTACAGCATTCGGTACATGGACCGTCGGATATTGAGGCGGTACTTGTGATTTGCTGGGTGCTACCGGATGAAACCAGGATGAAGAAAAGCGGCAACACTCCGGCAGCAAGTCTTCGTATGACTGTTGTGCAAAGCATGGGGTCAATCTCCTAGCCGTCGAATGAGCCTGCGCGGTGATATGGGCTGAACCTAGCAATGCGTCCACAGATCATCCACCCTGAAACGAGACAATGCTCAACGGCCACTTGAAGGTTAAATTGTCAGGTGACGCAGTATCGATTCTAATGGACGGATGGTGTGACAAGCGGGTGTCGGCATCATCATGGGGAAGTGACGGGTTAGCCTTGTCAACACCAGAGTTCAGAGCAACGCTGATATTGTTGGACGGTGCAATGCCGGCCGTGTTCGATGAATTAGTTTCGTCCGGCGACTTACCTAACATAGGTCGAATAGTGTTGGAGACGGGTGAGTCAGTGCCTGCGACGACCTCGTTTCCATCCACGACAGGTGTTGCCTACTTGCCGTTTCTAACGGGATGCTATCCTGGTAGCTGCAATGTTCCGGGAATTAGGTGGCTCGATTCTGAACGGTACCAGGGCGATTGGTGGAAGGGCCGGCAGCACGTAAGGAGCTACTGCAGTCACCAGGGCCCGCTTCTGAACTCTGATCTACCCGAAGCAATGCCGAGTTTGTTCGACATTGAACAAAGCAGCGTAGTTTTGTGCTCACCTTTCACGAGAAACCTCACCCAGCAGAGGATTAGAACATCCCTGGCGCGCGCAGCCCTTGGTTCTACCGCCCACTTCGCGCGCACCTACAAGTGGTTGGATCGGGCGGTGGCGCGGGACCTCGCCACTGTAGCGAGGGAACGTTTTCGATTCGTCTTTGCCGTGTTTCCCGGCGTTGACGGCCTGGCACACTCTTACGATCCTAAACACCCTAAAGTTCTCAACCTCTACCGTGAGTTCGACAGCGCCATTGGGAGTTATGCCAGATCGGGTGGCGTAGATGGAGAGCACCTTCTGGTGATTGTGAGCGATCATGGTATGTCTCGCATAGATCGCCACACGGACGTTTCCGTGGAACTGGAGAGGCGCGGGCTGAGAGTGCTGAGACACCCACTCATTTGGCGGCGGAACCCGCAACTGGCGGTAATGGTATCAGGAAATGCGTCGGCGCAAGTGTATCTGCAACCGGGCGTATCCAGAACCCATCGGTGGTCGATTCCCGCGATCGAAGACGGAGTGGTAAAAGGGATACCATCCGATCTTGTTGAGTGGCTTGCCAACCTGGAAGGGATAGCCCTGGTAGCGGGGGTAGATGACGAGGATGTGGTCGTTGTGTCCCGCGCGGGACGCGCCCGCTTGACAGACCTCGGCAATGGGGATATCGGGTATATGCCTGAAACAGCGGATGTGCTCGAGCTCGGGGGTTCGACAATCGCTAAACACGAGCGCGACTGGTTGGCTGATAGCATCAGCGGCAGGTTCCCGGATTCTCCCATGCAGCTGATTCAGTTGTTTCGCTCGTCGCGAACTGGGGACCTCGTTGTTTCGGCAAGTGAACATGCGGATCTCAGGGAAGACTGGGAGCTCCCCGAGCATCGGTCGGGACACGGCGCCTTGACTCACGACCATATGAGATGCCTGGTGGCAGCAAATCGCGAACTCGCGGGACCGATGCGAAGCGTCGACGTATTCCCCGCGATCTTGAATCACCTGGGCCACGAAATTCCGGCCGGCATAGATGGGTGCTATTCGGGGAGCTCAGTCGTGCCACAGCCGATTTGAGGTGATTGGTATCGGTTGGATCAAAACCGCTGGAAGAATCTTGCTGAAGCCTCGCGGCAATCTGACATGGGATGGTGTCGTGCGCGGATCCGGCGCCGTGTCGCTTGTGGCAATTCCGGTGGTGTTGATGCTGCCGACGGCCGCGCCGCTGGCGGCCTTCATGCTCATAACCATCTGGCTGAACGGTCCCTTGGCCCCCTTCTTCCCTGCGTCGTACGAGCCGATCCTCATGCTATATGGACGGGTGTATGTCCCGCTGTTGATCGGGTCACTCGGCATCGTTGGGACTATCTATGTTGAATTCTTGAACTACCACCTGTATCGGCGGTTGCTCGATACCAAAGCGTTGGCACCGCTGAGTCAGAGCAAGATCGTAAAACGCATCGTCGGATGGTACAGCGTCGCCCCGTTCTTCACTGTCTGGATATGCTCCTGGTCTCCGCTACCTTATTGGTCGGTTCGATTTCTTTCACCGCTCGCCGGTTACAAAGTGGAGCGTCACCTCTTCGCGACTTTCTTGGGGCGATTTCCACGGCTTTGGTTCTTCGCTGCACTAGGCATGTGGTGGGACGTGAGCACTGAGGTGCTGTTGATGGTTACGTTTGGGTCGATAGCTCTCGCGGTTACGGTGTACCTGTACAGGATGTGGCGCGCAGAGCCAGGGGAGACGAGTGCCGAGGCGGTGGAGGCTGGTTAAGACCCTACCGACTCGGCAAGTGCGTCGACCGAGATCTTAGTTCCGTTTGTGCACCCCCCTTATGGCGCCCTGAACCAACCTCACGGCCGCCTGCCGGGACAAATGATCGGGGTCCCGAGGGCCATATGGTGTTGATGCGATCCCGATTGCCGTCGCTTTCGGGTATTGAAACATTAATTCGAGACAATCGGCGAGTTCGTAACTAGTAGGTCCTTTCGGAGCGGTCAATCCGTGACCGCTGACTTCTTCGGGCGCGAGCACGTCCATATCGATGTGGATGTAGATGACATCGGTAAGACTGCTCAGCCGTTCCATCTGATAGCGAAGGTTCTGCGACAGTGTCTTGATGTCTTCTGTAGAGATGCTCTCGAAGTGATAGCGGTCGATCAGCTCCTGCTCCCGTGGATCGGTGTCGCGCACGTCCGCCAACACTATGTAACTGGGCGGCAGCGGTGGATCGAGGCCGGTAATCAAGCGGTTGTTTTCGTTGTAGAGTCCGGCAGCGAGAGCCACGTCCATGCCCCCGTACATGCCGCTGAGAGTAGTCTCAGGAGTATTGACGTCGGCATGTGCGTCGAGGTAGACCAGGCCAACACGATGTGGGATGTTCGCCGCGAGATGGTATACCTGTTCTTCCTGCCCCGGTCCCATGTTCTGGAGTCCTGACAGAATGCCGGGTAGGTCGCTGCAAGATCCCAGAAGAGCGACTGTGAGATACTCGTTCTTGCCGTTTGCAGAAATCAGATCAGCCAGATGTCTACTCACAAGAGCTTCTCTCGCCCATCCTCTATACTCAGTTTCCGCCTCCGTTAGATCGAACGTCTGATTCAGTCCGATTGTCGCACCAAGTGCTGTTATGCTGTCGACCAGTCCTTCTGCCAGGATGCTCTCGGAAGCCATGAACGGATTGCGGACGATCGCTACGTTGGCGCGTCCACTTTCTAGATACTGTTGAGCCAGGCTTACCTGCGGCAGGGTCAGTACCAGGCAAAGCAGGATCCAAGCGTTTTTACTCGTGGTGTGTGTCATCTGCTTTTCACCCCCTCTATCGCTCCGTCAATCAGCCTGTACGCAGCATTCACGGATATCTCGCCAGCGCCGTTTGGTAGCCCTGCTATACCGATGGCCGTCGCTTTCGGATACGCGAACATCTTTCTCAGAACCGCAGCCAATTCGGCGCTGGACAGCCTGTCGTAAGACGTGCTGGGAAGTCCAGGCATCTCCGTGGCAGAGATGATGCTCATATCCACGTGGACGTAGATGACGTCCACCTGGCCCGACAGTCGATCCATCTGCGCATCTATCGCAGGCGCGAGGCCGCTCAGTTGGTCTATCGAGATTTTCTCAATGAAAGAGTTGTCGATGCTCAACTCTTCATACGGGTTCGTGTTCTGGACACCCGCCATAACGATGTGCTTGGTGGATAGTGGTGGATCGAGTCCAGCCTGCCGACGCAACATCGAGTTTGACAGACCTGCGGCCACCGCCACGTTCATGCCGCCCATGTCTCCTTCGATGGACGTGCTTGGAGTGTTGAAGTCGCCTCTCTGGCTGATCCAGACGAGTCCCACCTTCAACGGTCTGCTCTCTCCAAGACGCGGTAGCCCCAGGATGTCTCTCCCCTGACTGTCCTGGAGTGGCTGCCTGTCTGGTCCAAGGTGTTGGAGGCCGGCCAGCATCCCCACCAACGATTTGCTGCCTGACAGCAGACCGACGAAGAAATGTTCACCGAGATCGGACCGATAGATGTACCGACCCAACGTTCTGTTGGTCAGGGAAGCGCGGTTCCATTCTCCGTATTCGCGTTCCAGCTCAGCGGGCATCTGAATCGTCGTCGAGCGAGCCACATGAACATTCATACCCTCAAGCAGTTCTTGGATGCCTCCGCCCAACAAGATTCCGGGGCCCTCCACCAGCTCGGGTCCGGTCCTCGTGTCGGAGTAGGGGTCGGCCACCACAACGGCATTCACTGCGCCGGACTCATCCACATACCGCTGGGCTGACACCGTCGAAAGTGACAGAGCACAAACCGAAATCGATATGAAGCAACATCGAGTGATCGCAGTTCTGCAACGTCTCACAAAAGCCTCCCAGATTGCCACGTCGATTGAATAACGCACCGATAGGTTCGATCTCAAGATGTTCGCTCGTAACCGGGCTGTCCACTGTGGTGCCTTGTTTCGGATCAGCCGATGGCATATGGTTCTCGCGTTGATTGTCCCACCCAGAGGGTTTCGGCATATGAGAAGAATCGTCGCATCTGTTTTCGTGTTCGTCGTCGCATTCAGCATCTGCACACAATTTCAGGCACACGCGCAAAACACCGAATTGGACGAAGGTTTCATGCAGGCGTTTCACTCCATTACCAGTCACGACCTGTTGGCCTATGTGGAGGAGATGAGTTCCGACAAGTACAGAGGAAGGCTATCTGGAACGCCGGAGTTTTTGGAAGTCGCCGAATGGGTGGCAAGCCTCCTCGAGGAATGGGGGATCAGCCCCGGTGGAGACAACGGTAGCTATTTGCAGATGTTCGACTGGCCTTACAGCGACGTGCTGAGTGAAGGATCTTTGTCCGTCGAGATGGAATCAGAGGGCAAGAGCCTCAGGGTCGACTACTCATTTCCTGAGGATTACTACCCCGGTACCAACTCGGATGCCGGAACGGTCACCGGCGAGATTGTCTATGTCGGTTTTGGCGTCACTGCTCCAGAATTGGGCTACGACGACTACGAGGGGCTGGATGTTGCTGGCAAGATAGTGATGATAGACGCTGGCGTTCCCTATGACGGTGACGACGAAGACACATTCGTGCGTTGGGTGCCGTACAGCTATCACCAGAAGAAGCTCAATACGGCACACGAACACGGTGCTACCGGGTTGATCTACGCCAGCAAGATCGCCAACCCGAACACCTCGTACAACGAAGGTTTCGTGTATCTGCATATCGACACCCACGTGGCCGACCAGCTCTTCTTCGGGACCGGTAGAACACACTCCGAAGTGCTCGACGAAATCAAGGCGAATTTGCAGCCCGCGTCGCTCGCGTTAGGCAAGACTGCTACAATCACGGCTGAAGCAGTGCGTCACCCAGAGGGCCGGGCTGCGAACGTGATCGGCATAATCGAAGGCTCCGATCCGGTGTTGAAGGATGAGGTCGTAATCGTCGGTGGACACCTAGACGGTGTCGGCTATTTGGGTGACGTGTTTGCCGGTGCACTCGACAATGCGTCGGGAATCGCCGACATCCTTGGTGCCGCCCAAGCATTGGCGATGTCCCCCGTGAAGCCGAAGCGTTCAATCATGTTCCTACTCATCGGCGGGGAAGAATGCGGGCTGATCGGCAGCACTTTCTACACCGAGCATCCGGTGTTCCCCAAGGAGCAGACAGTCGTCTTCATCAACCTCGACATGGTTGGGCATGGTACTGGGCTCCGCGTTGGTGGCGGTTTGACATACCCGCAGATTTACCGGCACTTCGAGGCCGCAAATGATGCATATCTGCACCGAGCGATCCGCACTTCAGAATCACGCTCGTCGGTGGGTCGACCAAGAAGCGACGGCGTGATTTTTCAGCGCGCCGGATTCAGGACGATGAGTGTGGGGACGTTGGGCAGAGTGCCGGGAATGAGCACATACTATCACGATCCGCGTGACACGCCGGACACCCTCACTCCCGAGATCATGGAGGACGTCGCGAAAATGCTGTTCGTGGGGTTGACGAACCTCGCGAACGATACCGAGTTGCGCTTCTGAGTTAGAAACTCGGCACGAGTTCGTCAGTCGTTCGACTCTTCCTCGTCTTCGTTAGGCGATTTCGCACCGTTCCCAGCTCGCACGTGTTGCTCTGCGATGCTAAGTGCCCTGAGTCCAGTTGCGGGCTGTTCTGTGCCGGCACTGCGGGCATCGCGAGAGATGCGGCGTTCGGCGTACCCGCCCAAGATAGGTTTTACCAGCATTGTAGCTGCGGTGCTAACGAGAAAAGCTGCCGCTCCAAGCCACCAGGAACCAGTGAGCAGGCCAACTCCCACCGCGACAAAGAGCGTTCCTCTGAGCCACCTGAAGTCGAAGGCAGGTGCCGTGTTCATGTCGAACCCGCCGTACCCTGGATCGTCGAGGTACCGTTTGATTGCCCAACCCCACAGGCCCACACCCACCACTATGAGAACTGCCTCAACTGCAGGCCACATACGCCCGAAAGCTCCTTTCATCCGCCCAGTCGGTTTTCCGATACGCCACGTAGTCGAGTGTCTTCTCTATCTCGAGACCGGCCCTGTTCACAAGATCTTCTATCAGGCTGTGGCTGTGCAGATAGGCAATGACTCCTGACTTCTCATTTCTGGTTTCCAAAACGCCGTCACCAGAGAGCTTCCCCTCGGAGATACGACCTGACTCGAGCACCTCGAGCGAGAATCCAAACGCACCGTCACCACGCATCACACGAGCAGCTTCGCAAAACAGCTCACCGAGTTCGCCGATCAGGTGAAAGACCCCGCTCGCGACAACGTGGTCAACACTGTTGTCGCCGTACGGAATCGGTGCCGCGCATATGTCGTGTTTCCTCAACTGAGCGGCAATGCACTTGGCAGCACATCGGTCGAGCATCTTCTGCGAACCATCCAATCCATACACTTCGAGACCTGCCTTGGCGAAAGGCACTGCACTCAGTCCTGTGCCGATACCGAGGTCCAACACCGACTGGCCGGGTGCGAGGCGGTGGTGCATGAGACCGAATAGCACTTCGGGAGTGTGCCAGCCGTACCTCAGGGCAGAATTGTCGTAGTCCGCGACAAATTCGTCAGCTTGTTCTAGGTCGTATCCGGTCACTTCTTTCGCCTGCGCAGCTCAATTGGCGCTGCGGCGACGCCCTTCACCTTGCGTTCCCAGAGGTTCTGATAGAGGTCTACACTGAAGAGCAGGAGCAGCATGAAGATCACGATCCACTGTGGTATGTACGGGAACGCGCTGTGGTTCACGGTCAAATGTGCAACGTGCCCACCCTCGAGGAACAGCACGAAACCCATGAGCAGAAGCACGAATAGCCCGAGTATCTCGAAATCGGGATTTGCATTTAGAAACCGCGCGAGGGGATTGGCAAACGCCAACATCAGAGCCACGGAGATCACAACCGAACCGACCATGACCAGGAAGATGTCGGTCATACCCACCACGGTCAGTATTGAGTCCACGGAGAACAGCAGGTTCATACCTACGATTACAGCAACCACTTCCGCGAACTTGTCCGTGTTTCGGACTTCTTCCGAAATCCCCTTGGCTTTCACACGGAGTTCTTTGATTCCCTTCCAGATCAGGATCGCACCTCCAACTGCCAAGACCAGAGCCTTGCCACTCAATGCTGCCTCGAGCCTCACTCCCGGAAAGATCTGAGTGTCGATCGACATGAACACCTCAGTAGCGAATCCCAACACCCAACTCACGAGTGCAAGCAGGATTATGCGAAATACCATGGCGAGAACCAGCCCAACCTGCACAGCCAGCGCCTGCTTTTCGATTGGCAGCTTGTTCGCCAGGATCGTGATGATGATGAGGTTGTCGGCTCCGAGAGCAACCTGTACCAAGGTGACAGAGAACAGCGCTGCCCAGAATCCTGGGTCGGCGAAGAGCTCGATCATTGCGGAACTCCCAGTCGTATGCGTTTGCAGTTTGGATCGTAACATCTCTTCGGGCGTCATATGCCCGCAAGGTTCAACGTTGGATAGACCCTGGCGAACGGCGCGTTTCGGCGTCAGATTCGGTAGTCGTCAATCAAACATGGCGGAGGTTACGAGGGATGAGCCCGATTCTGGGTGGTTCGCGAGATGTTGTGCCACGGAAAGTGCCGAAGACAGCCTTGGTGCTTTCCCTCGTAGCGCTGGCAATTCCGATAGGCTCTGCCCAGCTACTACCATCACTCGCCAGCGATGAATATGGGCTACTGATTTGGCTCTTGGCGCTCGTTCCCGCGTTCCTCTTTGCCTACTATCGGGGGCTCACAGGAGCAGCTGTGGCACTGGCGAGTGGGATGGCAGCATTGTCCCTCAGCCAAGTGTTACTCCTGGTATTCGGGCTGGCCGCACCCAACTGGGGGTGGATTCTCCTCGTTGTAACGAACTTCCTGGTAATGACCATTGGCATTGCCGTCTTCGCCGAAATGCTACACCGCGAACGTCGCAAGGCAGAGAGTTTGGCGATGGTCGATCAGTTGACGGGGCTGCCCAACAGGCGTCAAGTGGACCTTGCTCTGGACCGTGAGTTCGGCGCTGCGCTCCGTGGGCGGATGCTTGGAGTCGTCATGTACGATGTCGACCATTTCAAGAAGTTCAATGACACCTACGGTCATGCTGTTGGAGACGATGTCTTGCGCACATTCGGAGAGATCCTGCGCAAATACACCCGCCGCCAGAACGTCTCTGGTCGGTACGGAGGTGAGGAGTTCATATCTGTTGTGTCGGATGTGGATCGCGATGGGATGTTGGTGTTCGCCAACCGCGTTCGGGAGGCAATCAGGAACACGGAGCTTCCATGGGGCCGTGTGAGCGTCAGCGGCGGCATTGCACTTTATCGAGATGGTATGGGTTCACACGAAGTGTTGGTGGCGGCGGCAGATCGCGCTCTGTATGCCGCAAAGAACGCCGGCCGTGACAGAATAGAGGTTGCGGGTGATGAGGCGTGGGCACCAGAGCGGCCGTCGGCTCCACGGGTGTCAGCCCCACAGCAACGCCGCAGGATTCTCGTCGTTGACGCCGAACCAGAGGTGCGTAAGGCTATCGTACTGCTGTTGACGGAACAGGGCTATGACACCGAGGAATCGAGCGGTGGTAAGGAAGCAGCGGGCATGATCAGGGAGGCCGAGACTCCTTTTGACGTGGTGATCACGAGCGTGATGATGCCGAGAGCCAGCGGGTTCACTCTCATAGACCGCATGACCGAGCACACGCCGGACCTGCGTGTGATCTACATGTCGGATTCGATGCGCGAGCGAGTATCGTGGCCGGGAGTTCCCGGAGTCGTGCATAGGTTTGTACCGAAACCGGTCGACAGCGACGTGCTACTGGCGACGCTGGAGGAGGCGCTCGAAGCTGATGCCGGTTCGAGCGCCTCCCTTGGCTCGCCGGAGGTCTGAACGTCCGATCGCTCCAGAACCAACTCAGCGTTTGCCGTTCCATGCGTTCACAAACTGAGCTGCCGCCTCGACAAAACGGTCGAATCTGAATTTCCCTTGTGCGGCCGACGCTGTGTGGACATCTCCCGTAGTAAACACACCGTTGGTCGAGATTTGATGCGAGGCGGCCTGCTTGCCTGTCTCCTCAGGTCGGAATAGGTACGCGCTCAGCAACATGTCGAGGTTACCTCCCGACATCGATTCGCGTGCAGCCTCGGCGCCTGGCGAGAAGGTGAGTACCGGATTTTCCGCGGCACCCATGTCCACGAGTTGAGGCGTGAGAAACAACATCCAAGAGGTCTCGCCGACACCAGCGTGCCAATCGAAGGCCGGTGTCTCATACGGTGAATCGGCCGCCGGCACGTCCACCTGACCGAGGTCCACGGCGGTAGCAACGGTCGAGTTGTTGATGCGTGTGATGACGTTTGCCATCGAAGCACGATTCCCGCCATGACCGTTGTAGAAACCGATCTTGCGAATCCCGTGATGGATGAGCGCCTCGACGGTTTCGTACAGCACCTGCTCGAAGGTTTCCGGTGACAAGGTCAGGGAACCGGCGAAGCCAAGGTGGTGAGCCGACAGGCCAGCAAGGACGACTGGCGCCACGATCGCATCCGCCCTCTGGGCAACTAGCTTGCAGAATTCAGTCGCGGCGTAGATGTCGGTACCGAGTGGCAAATGGCGGCCATGCTGCTCGATGGATCCGATCGGTATCAGGGCAACGTCGGTCCTCGTTAGGACCTCTTCAACCTCAGGCCAAGTCATGTGAGGCAAGTAGTTCTTCACTTTTACTTCGGTGAACAAGGGGTTCGTGCCCTGGCCGTGAACCGGGACGCATACGAGAACAGCGGTGAACACGAGAGCGAGTGCGGAAACGTACGCTTGGCGCTTCATTGAGTAACTCCTCGGATATTCAGTTGATGCCGATGGCCAGAGTATGATCTGGGGTCACGAGGCTGTCCAGCCCCTGAAGCGGATCTGTTCGCCTTGCACACCCTTTGCAGCGGGGGTATTGTCTCTGCGAAATCCCGAGAACCTCTACCATCATGCTGTCAACCAACAACGAGGAATGGGCCATGCGTTACCGGCGATCCGTATTTGGCGTCCTACTTCTAATTGTGGTGATTTCAGCCGCGCCACTGTGCGGGCAAGAGCGAGCACTCGGACGATACGATTTTCAGCATTACTACCTTTACGATGAGCTCACCGCGTTCATGGCGGATATTCACGAAGCCTTTCCTGAATTCACCGAGATCACCAGCCTGGCGACGACACCGATGGGAAGGGAAGTGTGGATGATGGTCATCAACAATCCGGCGACTGGAGCACCCGAGGAAAAGCCGGGTTTCTTTGCCAATCAAATCCATGCGAGTGAGGTGATTGCCGCGGCTTCCGGACAGTACACGATCTGGTACCTGCTAAGCCGCTACGGCGAGGACGAAGAGGTTACGAGGATCGTCGACAACCTGTCTCTGTATCTCGTGCCGCGCCTGGACGTCGATGGCGCCGAGGCATACTTGACAGCGGCGCCCGCCGGCGACGACCCAAACCCGGTCGACAACGACAGGGACGGTAAGTATGACGAGGACCCGCCTCAAGACTTGGACGGCGACGGTTTCTTCGTCCAGATGCGGAAAGTGGACCCGATTGGCGATTGGAAAGTATCCACTGAAGATCCGCGCATCATGGTACAGAGGATGGCCGACGAGACCGACGGTACGTTCTACAAGATGTATTCCGAGGGGCTCGATGACGACGAGGACGGAGAATACAACGAAGACAGCTTCAACAGCCGGTTTCTATCGAACAGGAACTATCCGCAGAATTGGCGCCCCGGTGTGCAACAGGGTGGTGGCGGTACTTACCCGATGGAAGAGAGCACGACGCGAGCCGAAGTGGACTTCGTGGCGGCAAACCCGCACATCGCCATCTACCTGCAGCACCACTGCTGCGGCCGGATCATTCTGCGGCCTCCGACAACTGGCCCGGATTCCGATTTCAGGTTCAGGAACGATCTCGAGGTATACCAGGTTGCCACTGCGAGAGCGCTGGAACATTCGGGTTGGAATCTGGCGACATCGGTATACGACTGGGATACCGCAAGGCGGGCGAGGGCCAACACCAAACGCACCCAGGCCTATCGCGACAAAGACGGCAATATCCGCAATGCTCCCTATGGCATGTATCCCATTCCGGAAAGCAACCAGTTCGACTTTTCCGATCCCGCCAACTGGGATCAGAGGGACCGTGGATACTTCGCTTACGGTAGCTCGCTTGAGACCATGTACCTGATCTTTGGTATCTTCTCACTCGCTGACGAGCACTGGCGTGAGCCCGACTACAACTGGGACGGCATGGTCACCGAGATCGAGCGCCTCAAATGGAATGACGAGGAACTCGGCGGATCTCTGTTCATCGATTGGCATGAGTTCGACCATCCTCAACTTGGAGAGGTCGAAATCGGAGGGTGGAAGCGCAGAAAGGTCAGCCCGCCCGAGGGCGAATTGGTCGAGCGCGAGTGCGAAGCAGGAAACCGATACACGCTTTACCTGGCCTCGCTGGCCCCACGGGTCGAGCTCGACATCAGTGACGTTGAAGTGGTCAACCAGGATGCCGGTCTTTACGAAGTGGACATCACTGTGAACAACCTCGGTGCACTGCGCACGGCTACAGAACAGGGCGAATGGCTCAGAGTCGTGAAACCCGTTCGTCTCGAGGTTGCGCCGGGCGCTGGAGTTGAGATTCTGACGGGGGAGACCGAGGTGGATCTCGGCCAGATCAATGGGATGTCGGAAAGTGACGAGACCACATATCTGGTACGCCTTGCAGACCCGGCTGCCGGAGGTACGCTGAACGTATCAGTCTGGTCGCAGCGGGCGGGACGCGATTCAGCAGTGGTGCATATCGGAAACTGAATCGGCGGCACTGCAGGCAAAGCCGCGCCCAACATATCTGTCGCTAAAGCGATCGCAGCGAGTCAACTGACTTTCGCGCGGTAGCTTTTCGACAGACTTTTCTATCTGCCAGCCGCCAGTTCACTCACCGTCAGAGCGAACAATCATGCCAATCCCGCAATCGGAATTGAAATGGTAATGAAAACTCGTTATCGTTTGTGGTCGATTGTACCGACCAGATGTTTGTGCAGGAGGTGGAAGGCATGCAACGCAACACCAAACAGCGCGAGGCGATCAAAGATGTGTTTTGCACCAGCGACCGTCCTCTGACCGTCACCGAGGTGCGAGATCTTGCGGGGCGAACGGTGTCGGGAATTGGCATTGCTACGGTGTATCGGAACATCAAGGCGCTCGCAGATGCAGGGTGGCTCCAGGTGATCGAGATGCCCGGTGACGGTCCGCGTTATGAGCGATCCGGCGCGGCTCACCACCACCACTTCCTATGCAGCAGGTGCGAGCGAGTCTACAACATCGAAGGATGCCTTGGGGGTATGGAGACTCTCTTACCCCGCGGCTTCAAAATGGAGAGCCACGACTTGCTGTTGACCGGTTTGTGTGCGAATTGCGGAAGTGACCGATGAAGGTTAGAGCTGCGGTCCTGGTTGCCTGCCTGATTGTATTGGCGGGGGGTGGACTCTCCGCTGTTCAACAAGGCCCCACAGGTGCGCGGATCACCGGTATGGCAGTCGATTCGGTCACGAACGAGACAATCCCGTTCTCGGTGGCAGTGATTCCGGAACTCCGGATTCGAGTTGTCGCCGATCGTAACGGCAACTTTGTCATCAACGACCTAGATGTTCCACAGGTATGGTTGACGGTCGTGGCGCTTGGGTACTGGTCCAGAACGATCCAGGTTGATCTCTCCCAGGGAGATGTCGAGGTCAAGCTTGCCCTCATCGAGCGAGTGATCGAGCTGGAACCCATCATGGTCGCCACCGGCAGCGCGCGTGAGCGAATGTTGGATGAATCGCTACACCCGACAACGGTCCTACGCGGTCAAGATCTGGCTCAGAAGTTCGACGTGACCCTGGCGGCTACACTCGACGGCGAACCCGGAGTAACATCGACGTCGATGGGGCCCGCAACAGGTCAGCCGGTGATACGTGGCCTAACGGGAGACCGTGTGCTCGTGCTCGAGGACGGTCAACGGTCAGGAGATCTCTCGAGTTCAGGACCCGACCATGCTGTTGCCGCAGATGCCATCTCTGCTCAGCGAATTGAGGTAGTGCGCGGTCCAGCTGCGTTGTTGTACGGCAGCAATGCGCTCGGCGGGGTCATAAACGTGATTCGAGAAGAAGTGCCGCACACCATTCCGGCGCGAGCGCACGGCTCTGTGGTTTTGCAGGGACAATCGATGAATTCTGGGCTTGGTGCAAATGTGCTTGGACATGCCGCTGCGGGAACCATGGTCCTTAGAGGAGAATTCAACACGCGCCAGACTGGTGATTTCAGAACTCCTGCTGGCGTTTTGCACGGCACCGACATCGACAATATTGAGGGCTCGTTCGGCAGCAGCGTCGTCAATGACTGGGGACACGTTGGTGCAGCCTACCGTTACTTGAACTCGTCTTACGGAATACCAGGCGAAACAAGCGGCGACCACTCGGAAGGTGTCCGAATCGACGTATCGCGACATGCGGTCAAAGCTGAGAGCAGGATCGGCTCCGGCTGGGGCTTTTTGGATCAAATTGATGTAAAAGGCGGATGGACTCGTTACGAACACGAGGAGTGGGAACCGGGCGGTATGCTGGGAACGAGATTCGTCCAGTATACCACTTCCGGCGAATTTGCCGGGCACCACAATCAGGCCGGCCCCTTTTCATTTGGGTCGGTTGGTGTGAGAGCTTCGTTTGAGGAATACACCACGGACGAAACTCAGGACACACCGCCATCTCGGCGCTATAGCGTTGCCGGCTACGTGCTGGAAGAGATCGATCTCGACCGGTTGAAGTTCGAAGCGGGTGCGCGCTTCGACTGGACCCGTGTCTCTCCGCTCACTACTTCTACGTCCTTTGACATAGGGAACGTGCGCGTCCGCGATTTCACAGCTCTATCCGGGTCTCTGGGGATGTTGTACGACATAGGGAGTGGTGCGAAACTCGGTGTCACCCTCGCGCGGGCGTTCAGAACACCCGACTACGTCGAGTTGTTTTCTCAGGGGCCACACCTAGCTGCATATTCTTTCGAAGTCGGCAATCCGGAGTTGGAGCTGGAGCGCGGCACGGGTGCCGATGTCTTTCTCCGAGCCAATAGTCAGAACCTGAAACTCGAGATTGCCGGATTCTACAATCGGATCAGCAACTACGTCTTTCCACGTGCAACCGGTGAAATGAGTCGATTGCAGCTTCCAGTGTTTCAGTACTCCGGCGAGGACGCAGAAATGATAGGTGCTGAGGGCGACGTGAACTGGGAGTTTGTTGCGAACCTATCGGTGAACGGAAGCGCTTCATATGTGAGGGGAAGATTGATAGATACCGACGAACCCCTGCCGCTCATCCCACCCTTGGTAGGGAGTCTCGGCCTTCGCTATGATGGTGCCGGCTTCTACGTCGGCGCAGGCGTAAAGGCAGCGGCGGACCAGAACAGAGTTGGGGCCTTCGAGGAACCGACAGACGGTTACGCACTGTTGAACGCCACGGCCGGCATACAGTGGTTCAAATTCGGGTGGCTACATTCGGTCACGCTCAAGGCTGACAACCTGACCGATGCCGAATACAGGAACCACCTGTCACGCATCAAGGCGATCATGCCCGAGGCCGGACGCAGCGTGACGATGGTATATCGTGTCGATTTCTAAGCAACTTGTTGACGCAAACGAGGGAGATTGATGTTGAGAGAGCGTTTGCGAAGCACACGAGTTGGATTACTCGCTGCATTGGTCGCGCCCGTAGTCGTGGCTTCTTGTGTGCACGCACCTGAAGAGGACGATCACGATCATTCCGAACCGGATGGGATGATCATACGACAGGATACAATTGTACTCGTGGAAATAGACGAGCAGACCGTGACTGGGTCGCTAACGGTACAACAGGGTGAAGAAACTGAATACCTCACTGTTGCGTTCATCGACCATGACGGTGATGAAATCGAGCTCGATCCGAGTGAGTCCTACCTCAGTGTGACAGTTGTGGGTGACGACATCGCGGAATGGCTGCAGCCCGTGGCTGGGGAATTCGGCGGCCGCCTGCGAGGAAACGCATCGGGGCAGGCAACTCTCTCTTTCAGTTTGGTGCACGGCGAAGTCGGTTCCGGACATCCGGATTACATTTCGCCAGCGGTGATGGCGGTGGTTACTCAATGAGGGATGTTTGATGGTCGATCAACAGTACGTGATTTTCATAGCAACTCCTTTAGAACCTGCACACATCGACCGAATCCGCGCGGTGTCCCCGGATCGAGTGGAAGTGATTTACGAACCTGATCTTCATCCGCCGCTTCGGTACACATGCGACCACAACGGCATTGACGGCTTCAGGCGGACTCCCGCACAGGAAGAGCGGTGGGTGGAGGGTTTAGGGCGCGCCGAGATACTGTTCGACTTCCCGCCAAAAGACCCCGACGGCAATGGCGGAATGGACCTGGCGCCAAACGTGAAATGGATCCAGACGACGAGTTCCGGTGTTGGAAAGCGAGTCGCGGATCTTGGCCTTCAGGGCAGCGACATTCTCTTCACGACAGCGAAGGGCGTTCACGCCGGTCCGCTTTCCGAGTTTTTCCTGCTCGGAGTTCTGAAACACTTCAAGCGTTACGACTTCTTGAAGGACGAGCAGAGAGCACACCACTGGCAACGGTATTGCGGGGACGATCTCGAGGGGAAAGTCCTCGCTCTCATAGGCGCTGGCCAGGTGGGTGGCCGAGTCGCTGCAGTGGCCAGGTCCCTCGGCATGCGCGTATTGGCGCTGGATCCGCAGCTGACACCGAATCGGGCGGAAGAGCTGGGATACGAAAAGATCTTTCCAACGTCCGAGTTACACGAGATGCTCCCGGTGGCGGACGTGGTGTGTGTGTGCGCGCCTCATACGCCCGAAACGGAGCGGATGATCGACGCGGAAGCGCTCCGTGCCATGAAAAGAGGGGTCGTGTTCGTGAACATAGGCCGCGGGCCGGTCGTCGATGAACCCGCGTTGGTTGAGGCTTTGCGGTCGGGGCATGTCGCCTTTGCAGCTTTGGACGTCTTTGCCACGGAACCGTTGCCGACGGACAGTCCGCTATGGGACATGCCTAACGTTCTCGTGAGTCCACACTCCGCGAGTACCGTGGCAACAGAAAATCGTAGAATCGTCGACATATTCTGCCACAACCTCGAGTGTTACCTCGACGGGCGATTGGACGACATGAAGAACGTTCTCGATAAGGCAAGGATGTATTGAGTCAGCCCGCGTTGCCAGTTTTCATTTAGCCGTTTTCCGGAGTGCGCCATATGATGCGCACTCCGTTTATCTTCTAGCACATTGTAATGTCCTTCCAAGTCGTGAGACGCGCATGTCCACCTCCGTCGGCGCGTCCAAGGAAAGGAGCCAGCCGTGAAGATGCGCTCGCTGATATTGACGCTTGCGATATTCGTCGTTCTATCCACGTCTTTGACTGCTCAAATCGCGAA